>CACXEB010000253.1 GCA_902766515.1 uncultured Eubacteriales bacterium | reverse complement strand
CTCGCCGGTGGCGCTGATCTGGGAGATGTTGGCCTGGTTGGCGCGCAGATTCTCCCGTAACGGGGAGGTGCCGCCGGTCCAGCCCTCGCCGTAGATGATGGCCTGGGGATTGATCTCATGCAGGGCCTGCTCGATCGCCTGCATGGTCTCCACATCGTGCAGCGCCATCAGGTCGAAGCGGAAGCCGTCAATATGATACTCACTGGCCCAGTAGCAGACGCTGTCCACCATGTACTTGCGGAACATCACGCGATCGGAGGCAGTCTCGTTGCCGCAGCCGCTGCCGTTGGACACGGTGCCGTCGTAGTTTAAGCGGTAGTAATAGTACGGCACGATGCGGTTGAGCCAGGAGTCCAGGGCGTAGGTATGGTTGTACACCACGTCCATGACCACACCGAGGCCGTTTTCGTGCAGGGCCTGCACCATGCGCTTGAACTCATTCACCCGCACCTCGCCGTGGTACGGGTCCGTGGCGTAGCTGCCCTCGGGGGCATTGTAGTTCTTGGGATCGTAGCCCCAGTTGAACTGCGATCCGCTGCCGGTCTCGTCCACGGTGGCGAAATCGTACACCGGCTGCAGGTGGACGTGGGTCACGCCCAGGTCCTTCAGGAAGTCGACGCCCACGGGCAGGCCGCTTTCGTTGGTCAGTCCCGTTTCGGTGAAAGCCAGGTACTTGCCGGGATAGCGCGAACCCGTGATGGTATTGGAAAAGTCCCGCACGTGCACTTCCCAGATCACGGCGTCGCCGTAGGTGTCCAGCCGGTCATAGTATCCGGTGTCCCGGAAGCCCTCCGGATCGGTGGAAGCCAGATCGATCACCATGCCGCGGTTGCCGTTCACGCCCACCGCCCGGGCGTAGGGATCGACCGCCTCCTGCGCCCCCGCGGCGGTCGCGACGGTATAGGTATAATAGGTGCCATGGCCGCAGGCGGCCTCGGCGGTCCAGACGCCCTGGCCGGCCTTCGCCATCTCCAGGACCTCATAGGCCTCGCCCTCCGCGCCGTCTTTGAACAGGTTCAGCCTGACCCAGGCGGCGGTGGGCGCCCAGACCTTGAACACGGTCCGGTCGCCCCGGATCGCGGCGCCGAGGTCGTCCCCGTCATAGGTATACTGCTGCACGAAGGCGGGGCTGTCGAAGATGTCCGTCGGCACGGCGGCGATCTCACCGTAGCCGTCGATCTCCACGGTATAGGGGCGGGACACGTCCAGCTCGCCCTCCACCGTGATCACGCCGGTGATGACGTTGTTGTTGAGGCTGGACAGCTTCGCGATGGGCAGCTCCCTGCCCTCCTCCCGCACGTGCACCTGGTCCAGGCCCAGCCGGCAGGCGGGGCTGATGAAATACCGGATCTCCGTCGGCGACACGATGCCCGCCAGCGTAAAGATGCGGATGGCGTTCAGCGTCTGCCCGCCGTCCGGGCTGGTATACTGCATGCTGTCGCCGGGCAGCAGGTAAATCCTCGTATCGTCACCGGTCATCACGGCAAAGCGGTCCTCCTCCACGTCCTTGGTGGCGTTTCCCCAGGATTTTCCGCCCGGGTCGGAGCAGTTCTTGCGGACGATAAAGCCCACCTGCGACACGTCCTCCGGAACATTGACCATGCACTTCACGCCGTAATCGCAGGGATAAAAGAGGACGCCCCTGCCGTCCTTGCCGGGAAACCACACCCACACGTCGCACCTGGTATAATCCGCGCCGGGGTCATTCCAGTACAGCGTCAGCTGACGGCACCCCGGTTCCGCGGGCAGGAAATATTCCGCTTCCTCCGCCCATCCGATGGCCTGCGCCGGAAGCACCAGCGCCAGCGCGAGCAGCAATGCCAGGAATCGCTGTGTTTTCATCAGATCCGCCCCCTTCTGTTCACTTTTTTTCACGCCATCCGGCCCGTCCGCAGATGCCGCATCCGGCCGGAACGGATATGGAGATGGTTTTTCGCCATTTAATTATAATAGAAAGCGCCGCAGCGTGTCAAGATTGTCCTATTGATTCAGTCAAACATATCACCGATTTCCAGTGACTGCTCACGGGGATCGCCAAGTATGGATAAGAGAAGCAGAGAGAGACGCACGACCTTGTCAGCCGCAGAAGAATGTGATATACTGGTTAAGATGGTATTATTGTCCTATGGACGCACGGCAAAGGGGTGGCTTGTATGCTGCGGCGGGCTGTACCCGGGCAGATGAAAGAAATGAAAACGCCGTTCATTCCCACAGCTTAAAAGATGTCGTCCGGAGGGGCAGCGCTGCCTTTCCGCAGGACGGTCTTTTGTTTTATAAGCGTTCCGTACGAGGAGGAAACCATGAAGAACACCTGTTTCAGAAAATTCCTGGCTGCACTGCTCAGCATCACGATGACGGTCACCAGCCTGACCATGCCCGTGCTGGCCGAGGAACCGGACGCGCCTTCCTGCGTTCACGAAACGATCGTGACCCGGGTGGAAGCAGGCGCGGCGCCCACCTGCACGGCTGACGGCAGCCATACCGTCGTCATGGTATGCGAAAGCTGCGGTCGGGAGCTTGCCCGCACGGAGGTGGCGGACGCAGCGCTGGGGCACGCGTACGGCGCTGCCAGCACAGCGCCCACCTGTACGGAAGCGGGAAAGGTGACCTACACCTGCGCGCGCTGCGGCGACACCTATACTGAAGCGGGCGAGCCCGCCCTGGGGCATGATGACCGGGAGACGGCCCGGACCGAAGCGGCCTGCGGGCAGCCGGGCAGCGTGACCTATACCTGCAGTCGCTGCGGGGCCAGCCACACTGAAGCGCTCGCCGCCCTGGCGCACGACTACCGGAAGGCATCCGTTGATCCCACCTGCACGGAGGCAGGCACGGTGACCTACACCTGCGCGTACTGCGGCGACACCTTTACCGAAGCGGGTGAACCCGCCCTGGGGCACACGTATCAGGAGACGGCCCGGACGGAACCGGCCTGCGGACAGCCGGGCAGCGTGACCTATACCTGCAGCCGCTGCGGGGCCAGCCACACTGAAGCGCTCGCCGCCCTGGCGCATGATTACGAGGAAACGGCATCCGAGCCCACCTGCACAGAGGCAGGAAAGACCGTTTACACCTGTGCCCGTTGCGGCGACAGCTACACTGAAGAAGGCGAACCCGCCCTGGGGCATGACTACAAGGAAACCGCCCGGACGGAAGCGACGTATGACGCGGAGGGCAGCGTGACCTACACCTGCAGCCACTGCGGAGACAGCCATACGGACATCCTGCCCAAACCGGAAAAGCCTGCCGTCCCCTTTGAGCAGGCCGTATCCCTGGACGGCGTGAAGATCACCGTCACCGCCGCGGCGGGCGTACTGGACGCAGACGCGCGCCTGAGCATCAGCAGGACCGGCAGCAGCGATTTCGCCGGGGCCGCGGAAGCCGTGCTTGGTCTCGAAGCCGGGGACAGGATCATCATCCGGCACGCGGTCTACAGCTTCTCCGGCGCGGAGATGAACGGCAGCGCGCAGGTGAAGCTGGAAAAGCTGGGCCTGTCGGACCTTGCGGCGGCTTATCCGGACGGCGCGCTCTCCGTTTACGTGCTGCGCTGTGACGCGGACGCCCGGAAAGCGGAAGACAAAGCCAGGCGCGTCTCCGCCGACGTGAAAGCCGAGCGGAACAGCGTTTCCTTCACCTTGACCGCACCGGGCATGTATGACGTGGTCACGGTGGTGCGCCTGCCTGAACAGGCGGCAGAACCGTCAGGCGACGAAGATCAGGGTGAACCTGAAGGCGATGAAGACGAAACCCCCGCGGATGATCAGCAGGATGGACCCGCGGATGATGAACAGAACGACCCTGAAGGCAGCGAAGACGAAGCCCCCGAAGACGGCCGGCAGGACGGACCCGCGGACGAAGACCAGGGCGACCCTGAAGGCAGCGAAGACGAAACCCCCGCGGACGGACAGCAGGACGGACCCGCGGTTGAAGAACAGAACGACCCTGAAGGCAGCGAAGACGAAGCCCCTGCGGACGGACAGCAGGACGACCCTGCGGACGAAGAGCAGGGTGAACCTGAAGGCAGCGAAGACGAAACCCCCGCGGACGGCCAGCAGGACGACCCTGCAGACGAAGATCAGGGTGAACCTGAAGGCGGCGAAGACGAAGCCCCCGTGGACGGCCAGCAGGACGACCCTGCGGACGAAGAGCAGGGCGAACCTGAAGGCAGCGAAGACGAAGCCCCCGTGGACGGCCGGCAGGATGGTCCCGCGGATGAAGATCAGGGCGAGCCTGAAGGCAGCGAAGACGAAGCCCCCGCGGACGGTCAGCAGGACGGAGCCGCGGACGAAGATCAGGGCGAACATGAAAGCGGCGAAGACGAAGCCCCCATGGACGGCCGGCAGGATGGTCCCGCGGACGAAGATCAGGGCGAACATGAAAGCGGCGAAGACGAAACCCCTACGGACGATCCGGAAGCTGCGCCCGGCTCGGAATCAGAGGTTTCCGACGGGCAGCCCGCCATGATGCTGCGGGGCACGGCGTCGGGCAATGAAACCCATACCTACGGGGACCCCGTCTGGAACTGGTCGGAAGATTACCAGGCGGCCGCGGCGGTCTTCACCTGCACCGATGAAGGCTGCGGCCATACGGAAACGATCACGGACGCCGAGCCCCTCTACTCGGGGATCAACGCCACGGCAATGGTTCGTTTCAACGACGAGTCCTACGAAACGACCATTGTCCGGCCGCAGGTAAGGCTGCAGGTCCATGGCGTGAATTCCACCTACAAGGAGGGGAGTTACGGCGTCGTCATCCCGACCGGCACCGTCACGATTGAGGTGAACGGACAACTGAGGGATTACGAAGGCACCCAGGCGGATTATTCCTATATCACGATCCGCGCAGGGGACCTTGTGACCGTCAACCGACTGGTGAACGAAAGCAACGACGCGTATATCAAAGATTACTATGTCACCGCCCATTTTCCGAACAGCAGCCAGACAATCTCGCAGGATCGGATGTTCCATGCCATGTATCCCATCGGGAATACCGGCCTGATCGCCAATGACGTCTACGTCATCTTTGACATCCACACCCATACGGTCACGCTGGAAAACAACGGCACATACAGCTACGATTACAATTCGATTGATCCGCAAAAAACCGGAACAAAGTTCAGGATCGAAGTACGTCCTTCAAACACCAGCAACTATACTGTAGCCGGCCTGAATGTCACCTACGTGAAGGACGGCAATACCATCACGATTCCCGGGGAGCCTGTCGAATACCAGGACTCGGTGCTCGGCACCGCTTACTACTTTACCATGCCGCCCGCTGATGCCGTGATCACGGCGGACGTCCGGGCAAAGCACAGCGTGACGTGCGCCGCGGCGGAAAACGGTACCATCAGCGCCAGCCCTGCCAGGGCGATGGAAGGTGAGACGATCACGCTGACAGCCACCCCCGCTTCCGGCTGCGCCCTCACCGGGATGAGCTATACGGCCGGGGACGGTGAAAGCACGCCGATCCTCCCCGACGACGAGGGGCGTTACATGTTCACCATGCCTGACGCGGACGTCACGGTCAGCGTGACCTTTGCCAGCGCCTGGCAGGCGCTCCAGCAGCAGATCGACGCAGCGGAAGACGGCGCTGTGATTCGGCTGACCGCCGACGCGACGGCCGACGCGGATGATTCCGCCATTGTGATCCCCCTGGGAAAAGAGATCACCATTCAACTGAACGGCCATAAGATCGACCGCCACATGAGCAGTCCCAAAGTGGAAGGCTACGTCATCCTGGTGCAGGGCGACCTGACCATCACCGGCAGCGGGACCATCACGGGCGGCAAGAACACCGGTCTGGGTGGCGGTATCTTCGTATGGGAAGGCAGGCTCACCCTGAACGGCGGCACCATCACCGGCAACAGCGCCGCATGGGGCGGCGGCATTGCGCTCCTGAATAACGAGCTGACGATGACCGACGGCAGCGTCACCGGCAACAGCTCCAGCAACGACGGCGGCGGCATCTATGTGGACGCGGGGACGTTCCGCATGACCGGCGGCAGCATCACCGGCAATGCCGCTGCCCGCAACGGCGGCGGCGTGGCGGCGGATGACAGCGTCAGCGGGCCGATGTCCATCGGGACAGGTTCAAAAATCACCATCACCGGCAACACGGTCAACGGCGACGCCAACAATGTCTATCTCCTGACGGGCCAGCAGGTTTCCGTGACGAATGAACCCGCTGCGGGCACGCAGATCGGTATTTTCACCCAGAAGGCCCCCGTCAAGGGCGCCGGCGGCGGCATACCCTTTGCTGCGGCAGCCCACGACTGGAGCGAATATTTCATCAGCGACAGAAACGACAAGAACTATGAAATCGAATGGGCCGGACAGGTGATGGAGCTGGTGGTTCCCGACGCTATCGAAACCTGGACGGAGCTGCAGTACGCCCTGACCGACGGCGGTACCCGGGACCTGACCATGGAGGAGGATACCTGGTTCATCCGCCTCGGCGCGGACATCGTCGCCGGCAGCGGCGACAGGCCGCTGAACTATCGGTACAGCGACCATCCCGTGATCCTTGACCTGCGCGGCCATGATATCAACCGCGGCCGTTCCGCCGCAGCGAGCGAAGGACATGTGCTGGAGATCGAAGGCGGCACACTGACCATCATCGACAGCGTGGGCGGCGGCCGGATCACCGGCGGCTGGAGCTATGACTGCGGCGGCATCCGGGTCAGCGGCGGCAGCCTGGTCATGCGGGCCGGCTCCGTGACCGGCAACCGGGCAGCCGTCAACGGCGGTGGCGTCTATATCAGCAGCGGCAGCTTTACCCTGGCGGGCGGCAGCGTCACCGGCAACGCGTGCGATGGCATGGGCGGCGGCGTATATATCAGCGACGGCAGCGTCACTCTGACAGACGGCAGCGTCACCGGCAACGCAAGCGAGGGCCGGGGCGGCGGCATCTATGTGGAATCCGGCGCTCTGAAGCTCTCCGGCCGGCCGACGGTCACCGGCAATACAGTAGGTACACTCGCGTCCAACGTCTTTCTGTACCGCGGCAACGTCATTTCCCTGGTGGGCGCGCTTTCCGCAAGCGCTTCCATCGGCATCGGCGCGGGCGATGCCGGCCGGTTCACGGACGACAGTTATCTGACGCACCATACCGGTACGGAGCCTGGGACCTTTTTCACGGCGGACAGCGGTTTCCATCTTTACCAGGACACGGACGGTTACCCCTGCGTCGAATCAGCTGACCATACGCCGGCGGACGCGCCTGTCTGGACCTGGTCCGACGACGGGACCTCCGCCACCCTGGCCCTGTCCTGTGTCCGCTGCGGCGAAGCGATCTGGTCCGAAACCGCGGCGGTCGGCGAACCCGAGCTCATGATTGTGGACTATCAGCCGCGCCTGCTGTTTACCGCCTCCGTCACGGTCGACGGTGAAACGTATACAGATCATTTCATCATGGCGCCGGCCTACGTGGATCAGACCGCGCCGTCCATCAACGAGGATGGCCGGTACGTGCCCGGCATGGAATCCCACTACGAACTGGCCTGGAACGGCCAGACACATTACTACGTCCGCTCTTCCGATCCGGGCCAGCCGTTTGACGAGACAACGCCGGACGCCCTGGCCCTGTCCTGGTTTGAGTTTTCGGGCAGCGCGATCCTCCGTTACACCGGTCCGTTCACGCCGGGAGAGACCAATGCCATCGCGCTGCCGCTGTACGCCCCGGAGGGGGATTCGCCCCTGAACCGGATCGGCGATGGCAGCTTCCGTTTCATTGAACCTCACGGCATCCCGGCCGGCACCGCGTTCGCCATCACGGACCGCGGCAATATCACTGCCGTCAGCGAATACGCGTTCGCGGGCCTGAATGACCTGACCCTGACGCTGGGCGCGGAAAGCGCGGTCACCGTCGGCAACAGCGCGTTTGACAGCTGTGAAAACGCCGCAGTGCTGTGCAATCACGCCTCCGGCCTGGCCATGGGCGCGCACGACGATGCGATGGGCCGGTTTACGGTCGAATTCCTGGACGCGCATGAATACTACGCCAAAACCGCCCACATCGAGGATGATTACAGCGCCGCGACGCTGACACTCGGATGCGCGAAGCAGGATCACGGCTGCGCCTACGAAACGGCCGTGGATGCGGAGATCATCCTGGAGGCCGATGCCGATCCGGACAATCCCAACGGATTCCTTGTGACGGTCAGGGCTGTTTACGAGGAACAGGAATACTCCCTGACAACGCGTGTCGGCAGCCTCCGCGTCACCCTCGAGTATAACGTCAACACAGCGCAGCAGTTCGAAATCCTCGTACCCAAAGCTGTCGGGAAGGACTGCGCCGTCTTCACATTCTCTTCCCTGGACCTGTCCGGCATGCAGATGCCGGCCGGCGCTTCGCTCGTGGGCTGGACAGACGGCACGAAGACCTATGCTGCCGAAGACACCGTCACGATCCTGACCGACGCTTCGTTCAGCGCGGAGTGGGCCTCCACCTGGGGCGCGGTGCGTGAAGCGCTGACGGCAGACGGCGCCTGCGTCTTCCTCTACAACAATATCCAGGCCGGGCCGGACGACCTGCCTCTGGTCGTGCCCGCCGGCCAGGAAGCCAGGCTGATCCTCCGCGGATATGACGTCGACCGCGGCCTCACCGCGGCGGCTGATGACGGCTGCGCCATCCGGGCGGACGGCACGCTGTACATCAACAGCAACCCGGCCCTGAATGAGACCTACACGGGCGGCACGGTCAAGGGCGGCAAAAACACCGGCAGCGGCGGCGGCATCTATGTGGGCGGCGCACTGTACGCGCAGAGCATGGCCGTCAGCGGCAACGCCAGCGGGACGAACGGCGGCGGCATCTATATCGCCTCCGGCGCCACGGCGGAACTGACCTCCGTCACCGTCAGCGGCAACACGGCCGCGAAAGCGGCGGGCGGCGTCTTCACGTCCGGCGCGCTGACCGGCACCGGCCTGACGGTGACCGGCAACAACGCCGTCAACGGCGCCGGCATGTACATCAACGGCAGCCAGGTGACGCTGGGCGCTTCAAGGGTCAACAGCAATACGGCGACCGGGGACGGCGGCGGCGTGTTCGTCAGCGGTCAGCTGAACGCCTCAGGCACCCATTTTGATTATAACACCACCAGCTTAAACGGCGGCGGCATCTTCATCGCCGACGACAAAACCACCGCCCTGGACGGCTGCTGGATCGAGCACAACCGCGCTTCGCAGAAGGGCGGCGGCGTACTGGTCGGCGGCGCCGAGCCGCAGGGCATCGACGACAACACGCAGCCCCAGCAGAACGGTGCCCGGCTGTACAGCAACGGGCCGTCGTTCACACTCTCCACGGCGGGCACCTCCATCCAGTACAACTCCTCCGCGCAGGCCGGCGGCATCTTTGTCGAGAACGGCACCGTCCAGTTTGGCAACGGCGACAAGATCATCAACAACCGCAACCTGAACGGGGATAAATTTGACAACCTCGACGTGGGCAACAACTGCTCCGACAGCGCGCCCTTCAAGGTCTCGGATTTGATCGATACGCTTCAAATCGGCGTCAAGGTCGGCGGCTGGGCCAGCGGCATAGGCGGGATCGGCAGTTTCTTCGGCGGCCTGTTCGGCTGGGTGGGAACGCTCATCGAAGTCCTCGCCGTGATCGGCATCGGCATCGGCATCACCGTCATCATCGACTCGGCCTGCAACGGCGACGACGATAAGCAGGACAAGCCCTGCGAGCATCCGAAGGACCAGTGGTCGTCGGACAGCAAGTGGGAGGATGACCACTACGCGTGGGTCCACGAGATCACCGTCTGCAAAAAGTGCAACAAGAAGCTGAGCGACTCCAAGCTGGTGCCCCAGATCAGCGAGGACGATTCCTCCAAAGTCACGACCTACTCCGTAACGCTTCCCGACGGCAAGAAGGATCAGCGCGAGGTGCAGCCCTACACGGTCATCCTGAAGCCCGGCATCCCCAGCCTGGAGGACAGGGATATCCTTGAGATCTTCAGGATCGCCCACCGCCGTCACGCGGCCGCGGATTTTACGCTTCCCGTCGCGTCCCCGTGGGTCATTGAGGGTTACCAGCTGAAAGCATGGCACCTGATCGACACCACCGATTCGATCACCCAGGTGGCCTTCGACGGAGACCATGACGATACCGAAACCAAGACCGTGGTTGGGGACTGGAAGGTTTCCATCACGTATGAAAGCGGCGTGTTCAAATCCCTCGAAAACGTGACCCTCGTCGGCGAATCGCCGCTCCAGCCCAACCCGTCCTGGGTGGAGGCGGGCCCGCCGCACACGCTCCTCGAGTGTACCTGGCAGCAGTATGTCTTATTCAGCGACGGGGATCTCAATGGCATCGCGCAGTATTATGTGTTCGACGGCTGGGATGTTTACGTGGGCAGCTCCTTCGTCGACAAGATGCTGACGCCCTATTACATCCTGGAGGCCACCACCGGCCTGCCGGGCAGGATGCCCGGCCAGCAGACGGAGCCGGTGGTCTGCCCGATCAAGGTCTGCGCCAGGTGGCGGTCCGAGTGGTCGCTCCTGGGGACGGAACTCAACAAGATCCAGGTGTTCCAGCTGCCCAAGAACATCTATGCCCTCCAGCTGGATTCGGGCATCACCATTGAGCACGGGGCCGAGCTGGACCTGAACGGCTATAAAGCGCATGCGCATCTCCTGTCCGCCGTGCGGACGGTCTTCACTGTGAATGACAACGTCACCTTTGTGGTCAAGGATACCAGCGACAGCAAAAACGGCCGGATCTCCGGCGGCAAGAGTCTGGGGAAGGCCGGCGGCGTCAGCGTCAGCAGCGGCGGCACCTTCGTCCTGGAAGGCGGAAGCATCTACGACAACGTCACGGTCAGCCCCTCGACCAGCGGGGACGGCGGCCCCATCTCCACTGACGGCGGCGGCGTGTATGTCGAAGGCACCTTCCTGATGAAGGGCGGCAGCGTCAAAAAGAACGAGGGCTACGGCAGCGGCGGCGGCGTCTTTATCGCCCCGGGCGGCACCTTCCGGATGACCGGCGGCGAAATCCGGAACAACTCGGCAAGGGGCATCCTGATTCATGAGACCTCCATCACCGGCGGCGGCGTGTATGTGGGCGGCACCTTTGAGGTTTCCGGCAAAGTGGTCATCAAGGATAACGAACTCACGCACACCGAAGGCAATGAAATCACGAAGACCAATAACGTCTACCTGCCCGAGGGCAAAACCATCTCCGTCGTCGGCAAGCTGGACGCGGGCGCCTGCATCGGCGTCTCAATGGCGCAGCCCGGCGTCATCACCAGCGGCCTGAACGCCAACGGCGGCAGCAGCGCCCGGGGCAGCGCTGACAACTTCGTCAGCGACCGCAAGGATTACAAGGTCGTGATCAACGCGGACGGCGAGGCCGAGCTGGTCCAGGCGGAAACGGTCGTCTTCGACAAGGGCGACGAGAACGCCCGCGACAGGGACGACCAGGGCAATGAGCTGATGCCCGCGGTCGGGGTGCCCTTCAATACCGACTATGAGCTGCCCGAGTGCCGGTTCGGCGCTCCTCCGCAAAAGCGCTTCAAGGAATGGTCGGTCAAGATCGGCGACGATGATCCCGAAATCAAGAATCCCCACGAAAAGATCAACATCAGGGACTACACGACCGTCACGGCGGTGTGGGAGGACAATCCCGATCCGGCCTTCAGGGGCCACGCGATCCTGCTGACCGGCCAGATCGGCCTGCAGTTCTTCCTGGAGCTGCCGACGGGCAAGACGGCCGCGGATTATCCGGACAGCTACGTGACCTTCGAAGGCAACAAGGCCGACGCTGAAAAGCAGTATCCCCTGCCCGAAACCACCTTCGGCACGTCCGGGCGGTACCTGTTCCAGCTGGACCTCAGCTCCATCCAGATGGCCGATGTGTTTACCCCCACCTTCCACTATACGGCGGACGGCGAGGAAAAGACCGTCACGGGCGACGCCTACGCCATCAAGAGCTACATTGACTGGGCGCTCGCTGACGGCAGCTCGTCCCTGAACGCGCGGCAGAAGAAGATCATCCCGAAGCTGGCGGATTACGGCCATTACGCACAGCCGTACCTCGCCCGCTATAACGGCTGGGTGGTCGGCACCGACTACGCGGAGATGACCACCTATGTCACTCAGGACTATGATTACGACGCGGTCCGGGCCGCAGCAAGCGGCAGCGCCTACAGCAGGACGGAGGATTCCGCCGACGTGACGGATGTCAACTACAGGCTGACGCTGGGGTCCCAGATCACCCTGACCGTGCGCATCAAGCCGGCCGCGGGCGTCACCTTCAGCAAGATCACCGTGGACGGTGCTGCCAAGACCGCCAAGAAATCCGGCGGGTACTACATGGTCAGCTTCCCGGGTATCTACGCCAACCAGCTGGCGGATATGCACACGATCGTTGCCGGTGACTGCACGATCAACGTGTCGCCGATGTCCTACGTATACGAGATGCTCGGCCGCGATACGACGCTGGAAGACCTGAAAAACATGCTGTGCGCGCTGTACAATTACGCACAGGCATGCAAGTAACGTGTCAGCGGCTGACACACTGTCATAAGGAAGGAGAAACACGTCATGGAAAAGTATGAAGAACTCGAGATGGAGGTCATCGTCTTTGATACAGAAGACGTGATCGTTACAAGCAGTGGTGATGATGCCTCGACGGAATGGGCATCATGCTATCAGTCAAAGGAGAGATCATGAAAAAGCTGCTTGCTGTGTTGCTGCTGTGCGTACTTTGCGTGGCGCTTACCGGATGTGCATGCCTGCGCGATGTATTGCCATGGCTTCTGAGTGATCTGCCGGCCGGCACGCATGCACCGTCACCGGCGCCCGCCGCTACGGAGGCAGCCCCCGTTCCGACCGGTACGCCGGAACGTACGCTTCTCCCGACGGCCACGCCAGAGATCACGCTGACGCCATCGCCCGAACCCACAGCCACCCCCACCCCAACGCCGTCGCCTGAACCCACAGCGACGCCCACCCCGACCCCCACGCCGGAGATCACGTCCACACCGTCGCCGACTGCGGAGCCGACGCCGGCACCCACGGAATCGACGGAAGTATCCGATCCGGAAGCCATCCAGTTTCCGATCGCGCCATAAAGAAAAAGGAGGACCGTTCCATGGAACCCTATGAAAAGCCGACGCTGGAAGTCATCACGCTGAAACAGGAGGATGTCATCCTGACGAGCAACGGCATCCAGTTCCCGATCCATGAAGGATAAGCCAACCGGGACCGGCAGGCGGCTTATGCTGCCTGCCGG
>CACXEB010000252.1 GCA_902766515.1 uncultured Eubacteriales bacterium | reverse complement strand
GCCGACACAATGATGCGGTCCGTGGTCTTCTCCATGATCCCGCCCATCATCCTGTTCTTCATCTTCCAGAAACAGCTGACGGAAAACACCGTTTCCGTGGGCATCAAGGGCTGAACGCGGCAGAAAGGGTACCTATGGGAAAAACAGCGGATATTTATTTCCAGGTCGATCCATGGCAGGTCATCGAGGAAGGCTTCGATCCCGCTTACGCCCGCGTCAGCGAGTCCGTCTTCTCCCTGGCCAACGAAAGCATGGGCGCGCGCGGCTTCTTTGACGAGGGGGGCAGCGTCGACAGCCTCCGGGGCATGTATATCAACGGCGTGTACGATATCGAGCCGATCGGCCGGTCGTACCGCGGCATCATCGACCAGACCCATTTCATGGTCCCCGCCGCGGACTGGCTGGCGACCCGGATCATCCTGGACGGGGAGACGCTGGACCTGGGGCATGTCCGGTTCCGGGACTTCCGCCGGGTGCTGGACATGCGCGCCGGCACGCTGGAGCGCAGCTTCGTCTGGGAGACCGCGTCCGGCAAGGCGCTGTCCCTCCGCTTCCTCCGGTTCATGGACATGACGCACCGCGAGCGTGCGTACCAGCGCGTCACGATGGAAGCGCTCAATTTTTCCGGCGCAATCAGCTTCCGCGTCGGGCTCAGCTTTCACGTGATCCACGAGGGCTACGGGAAGTGCTACTGGCAGGGCGCCCGCGCCCAGGCGGCGCCGGGACGGCTCGCGCTGCAGGCATCCACGGTCCGGTCCGGCCAACAGGTTTTCACCGGCGCGCTGGTCAGCCTGCCGGAGAGCGCCGAAGCCGACGCGGACGGTGACACCGCGTCGCTGTGCGCCGCCATTTTCCTCCGGCAGGGACAGCCGGTTTCCGTCGACCGCCGCGCGGTGATCCTGTTCAGCGGCCAGGAGGACAGCGCGCTGTGGACCGCCGGGCAGGCCGCCCTGGACCGGAGCGCGGACGTGTCCCTGGACAGCGCGCTGGCAGCCCAGAAGGACTGGTGGGACGTCTACTGGCAGACGTCCGATGTCCGCATCGAGCCCGCGGCGGATGCCGACAAACAATCGGCGGCCGCAGAGCAGCAGGGCGTCCGCTTCTGCAGCTTCCAGCTGGCGCAGACCTTCAACGGCGGCAGCATGCGCCACAACATCGGCGCGAAGGGGCTGACGGGCGAAGCCTACAACGGCCACGCCTTCTGGGATACCGAGGCCTGCTGCCTGCCCTTCTACCTGCTCAGCCATCCCGAAGCAGCCAGGGACCTGTTGCTGTTCCGCTACAACACCCTGCCCATGGCGCTGAAGCGGGCAGCCATGCTCGACTGCAAAGGCGCCTGCTACCCCATCGCGACCCTGAACGGGCAGGAGGCCTGCTCCCTCTGGCAGCACGCCAGCCTCCAGCTGCAGCCCAGCACCGCCGTCGCCTACGGCATCTGGCATTACGTGCGCCTGACCGGCGACGAGGATTTCCTGTGGTCCTACGGCGCGGAGATGCTGCTGCAGATCGCCCGCTTCCTCGCCAGCCGGGCGGAAAGGGGCGGCCGGACCGGCCGGTACGGCTTCTTCGGCGTCATGGGACCGGACGAGTTCCACATGATGGTCAACAACAACGCCTATACCAACTATATGGGCATGCGCACGCTGGCGTACGCCGCCGAAACCCTGGAGCGGATGCGCGCGGAGCATCCCGCCGCCTATGCCGCCCTCCGGGACAAGACCGCCCTGGATGAATCGGAGATCCCGACCTGGAAAACGATCGCCGCGGACATGGCCCTTCCCCGCGGGGAGAATGGGCTGATCGAGCAGCATGACGGCTACTTCAACCTGCCCCACACCGACATCCACGCGATCCCCGTCAGCGATTTCCCGCTGTACGACCACTGGTCCTACGACCGCATCTACCGGTCGGACATGATCAAGCAGCCCGACGTGCTGATGATGATGTACCTGTACAACTCCTCCTTCTCCAGGGAGGACAAGCGGGTCAACTATGAGTTTTACGAGCCCCGGACCATCCACGAGTCCTCGCTGTCACCGGCCATCCACTCCATCCTGGCGGCGGAGCTGGGCAAGATGGACGAGGCTGTCCGCTTCTTCGGCTTTGCCACGCGGCTGGACCTGGACAACTACAACCGCAACACCCGCGACGGCCTGCACATCACCAGCATCGCCCTGGCCTGGATCAACATCGTCTACGGTTTCGCCGGCCTGCGCAGCGACGGCGACCTGCTCAGTTTCGCCCCCCGGCTGCCGCAGCGCTGGCGGCAGCTGCAGTTCTCCGTCCTGTACCGCAGCCGGGTCATCCAGGTGACCATGGCGCCGGACCGGACAGATTTCCGCCTGACCCGCGGCGATCCGCTGACCCTGCGGATCTACGGGCAGGCCTGCGCCCTGACGGACCGCGGGCTGACCGTCCCCCGTCCATGACATCCGTGCCCGGAGCCATCCTCCGGGCGCATCCTTTAAGGAGTCCCCCATGAGTGAATGGATCTACCGGAAAACCGGATACACGCCCCAGGACGCCGCGGCGGACGGCAACCGTTTCCTGTGCGCCAACGGCTACATGGGCCTGCGCGGCGCGCCGGAGGAAGCCACCGCCGCCCAATACCCCGCCATCACGCTGGCCAGCGTATACGATCAGTACCAGGACCGCTGGCGGGAGCCCGTCAACGCGCCCCACGCGCTGTCCGTCCGTCTCCGCTTTGACGGCGCGGACCTGGCCCTGGGCGTCAGCGAACCGGTCCGGCACACCGTTTCGATCGATTACCGCCGCGGCCTGTACAGCCGGGAGACGGATTTCGGCCCGGTCATCGTCAGCAGCGAGCGCTTCGTCTCCATGGAGGAATGCCACCTGCTGGCCGACCGGTACCGTGTCCGCTGCGCCGCGGACGGCATCCTGGAATGGAAAGCGGGCATCTCCGCCGACCTGTGGGACATCAACGGACCCCACCTGTTCGATTTCCGTTTCCGGACGGGCGATCCGCTCATTGCCGAAGCGGTCACCGGCGAAAAGCATATCACGGTCAGCGCCGCCCAGTGCGCGGCCCGGGACTTTGAAGCCGACGAGACCTTTATTGAGGACGCCGCGGGCGTGTTCCGCGTCCTGCGCCGCCCCATCCGGAAGGGGGAGGTCCTGACCCTCACGCTGTTCGCCGCCGTCTATACGTCCCTGGACCAGCCCTGCCCCGGGGACGCGGCCGCTGCCCTCTGCGCCCGCGCGCGGGACCTGGGCTTTGACGCCTGTTTGAGGCAGCACGCGGACGCCTGGGAAACCATCTGGACCCGCTCGGCGGTGACCATGGACTGCGACCCCTTCGCCGCGCTGGCCATGCATGCCAGCCAGTACCACCTGAACTGCGTCGCCCCCCGCCACGCGGACGGCCTGTCCATCCCGGCCCGCGGCCTGTCCGGGCAGACCTACAAGGGCGCGGTCTTCTGGGACGCGGAGATGTTCTTCCTGCCCATGTTCGCCCATACGCAGCCGGAGATCGCCCGCTCGCTGCTGCGCTACCGGATCGACACCCTGCCCGGCGCGCTGAAGAAGGCGGCGGAGTACGGCTTCCGCGGCGCCTTCTACGCGTGGGAGAGCCAGGAGGGCGGCGAGGAAGGCTGCACCAACTTCAACGTGGTGGACGTGTTCACCCACCGGCCCGTCCGTACCTACTTCCGGGACCGGCAGATCCACATCAGCGGCGACATCGCCTATGCCCTGCGTAGCTACTATGAGATCACCGGCGACCGGTCCCTGCTGGAAGCGGGGGGTGCCCGGGTGATCCTGGAGTGCGCCCGCTTTTACCTGAGCCGCGCCAGCGCCCGCCTGGACGCAAAGGACATTGATTACGCCGACGTGATCGGACCGGATGAATACCACGAGCGCGTCACCAACAACGCCTTCACCAACCGGATGATCCTGCACTGTCTGGACAGCGCGCTGTGGCTGAAGGACATCTTCGCGGACCGGCCGGACTGGTTCAGCGCCCTGCTCACGGAGCTCCATTATGAAGCTGACTGGCCGCTTTTGCGGGAGGCGATCCAAAGAATCCGCCGCCCCCGGGAAAGGGACGGCGTGATTGAACAGTTTGACGGTTATTTTGACCTGGAGGACTGCCCGCTGGATACCGTGCGCGGCCGCCTTTGCGACCCGCGCGAATACTGGGGCGGCGACCATGGCGTCGCCGGGGTGACCCAGGTCATCAAGCAGGCGGACGTGATCGCCATGATGGCCCTGTTCCCGGAGGACTGCACGGACCGGCAGGTGAGCGACAACTGGCGGTATTACGAGCCGCGCACGGAGCACGGGTCCAGCCTGTCCGCCTGCATGTACGCCCTGACGGCATGCCGTATCGGCCGGCTGGACGACGCGTGGGAGCTGTTCATGCGCACCGCCGCCATCGACATCGTCGGCGGAGGCAAGCAGTGGGCGGGAGAGATCTACATCGGCGGCACCCATCCGGCCTCCAACGGCGGCGCATGGATGATCGCCGCGCTCGGCTTTGCGGGACTGAGGATGCGCGGCGGGCAGCCGGAGCTGCGTCCCCGCCTGCCCCGGCAGGTCAGCCGCCTCGTCTTTCCGTTCACGGCCGGCGGCAGGCGCCTCGTCGCCGAAGTCACCCATGCCGGCGCGGTGATCCGCCCGGAAAACTGATCACGGCGTGCGCGGGGCGACGCTGCCCCGCTCCACCAGCCGGACCGGCAGGATGACCTTTTTCTGCGCGATGGGCTCCCGCCTGAGCTGCCGGAGGATCATATCCGTCGCCAGGATGCCCTTCCGGTCCGCGTCCTGGTGGACGGTCGTCAGGCCGGGGATCGTCAGCCGGGAGAGATAGTTGTCGTCAAACCCGACGATCGACCGGTCCTCAGGCACCCGGACGCCCCGCTCGCTGAGCCCGGCCATGATGCCCGCGGCCAGGATGTCCGCCGACGCGAAGATGCCCGTGATCTCCCGCGCCTCCGCCAGGTGATGGCCCAGGCGCTTTCCCTCGTCGACCGTCATCTCCTGCGTGAATACCAGCGCGGGATCAAACGGCACCCCATATTCCCCCAGCGCCTGCCGGTAGCCCTGCAGGCGCTTTTCAATGACGCCGCCGGGACGGATGGCGGGCGAGGCGAACGCGATCGCGCGGTGGCCGTTTTCCAGCAGGTGGCGGACGGCAAGGTACGCCCCCTTTTCATCCTCCAGCCCGATGCTGCACACGTCCCCGTCGTCCACATAGCTGTCGATCAGGACGAAGGGGATGCCCAGCCCTTTCGTCGTATAGAAGAAATCGTCCTGGAACATGCCGGTCAGGATCAGCCCGGACAGGCGCCAGCTCTGGCTGAGCACCGCCAGTTCCGCGGCGTCTTCCACGGCCCGGATCATCAGGAAATAACCCTCCTCCCGGATCCGCTTCTCAATGCTGTCCACGAAGACGCTCAGGAAGGGGTCGCTCACCGTGCTGCCGGGGCTCTGCGGCGTCAGGTGCGTGATCACCCCGATGATGGACGAATGATTGTTGGCCAGCGAGCGCGCCGACATGCTCGGCACGTAGCGCTCCCGCTGGATGATGCCCCAGATCTTGGCGATGGTTTCCGGGGACACGCGGCTTTTGCGGTTGTGCACCACGTTGGAGACGGTGGTGATGCTGACGCCGGCTTCCCGGGCGATATCCTTCAGCGTGACCATGTATCTGTTTTCCCCCATTCCCGGTCCCCGCCCGCGGCGGGACGCCGGCCTGCTGCGCTTGCTTCGCGCGGGTACTTCCCGTTCAGGACGCGCCGCCCTCGTTTTTCAGCAGCGGACGGGCGATGCGGACATTGAAGAATTCGATCAGGGGACCCATGAAGAAGGCCGTGACAATGGTACCGACGCCCACGATTTCCGGCACCTGCTCCCATTTGCCGCCGCCGATCAGGAAAATGGCGGCGCCCAGGACCACGCAGACCACGTCCGTGGCGATGCGGATGTACTGGAACTTGCCCCATTTCCATTTATAGGCCATGGTGATGGC
>CACXEB010000251.1 GCA_902766515.1 uncultured Eubacteriales bacterium | reverse complement strand
GGAGCTTCAGGAGCTGCTGGATCCGCAGAACGGCGTTTACGTGTACAATGCGCCGATGCCCGGCCCGCAGGAGGATACGCACTATACGGATGTGATGCTGCTGGATTCGGAAGGCAACATCCTGGCGGAGCTTTACCTGATCGCCGGGGATGAATACGTGGAGGAACTGGCGGAGGACATGCGCTTTTTGGGCTATCCGGTCGTCTGGGAAGACGCCGGGTCCGCTTCTGCGCCGGATGCCGGTCCGCAGGCCTATACCCTGCATATCATTGACCAGTACGGGACGGCTGTGCCGGGCGTGTATGTCAAATTCTGCACGGATGACGCCTGCGTCATGCAGCAGTCAGATGAAAGCGGAACGATCCGCTTCGGCGGTGCGCCGGACGTTTATCAGGTGCAGCTGCTCAGAGTGCCGGAAGGCTTCAGCTTTGATCCGGATTTTGAAATGTATACCGACGCTGTTTACGGCGAATGGGTGCTGCGCGTCCGGAATGACGGCTGATTTCTGATTTCCGGTCCGCGAGTGTTCACCCGCTTTGCCTCATTCGTGATCCGCATGCGGTCAGCGTCAGGGGGCCAGCTCAGCAAGATGGGCGGCAGCCACCTCTTCCCGGGTGGGAATGGAGGAGGACGCTCCGCTGCGGGACACGGCGATCGCGGCGGCCAGGGCGCCCTGGCGCAGCGCTTCCTGACGGCCCAGACCGCGCAGGGACGCGGCCAGATGGTAACCGCTGAAGGTATCGCCGGCTGCCGTGGTATCCACGGCGTTCACCTGGAAGATGCCCTGGCGCACGACGGCCTGCCCCTGCCGGATGCTGCACGCGCCGCCGCTGCCGAGGGTGAGGATCCATTCCGGATGGCTGTCATAGGCCAGCAGCGCTTCCGCCGTCCGCTCCGCGTTGTCGGCGGGCATCCCCGTCAGCGCCTGCGCTTCCGTCTCATTCACATAGACCCAGCTGGCCCGGCGGATGATGCTCCGGGTCACGGAGCTGTCCATGGGCGACGGATTGAGCGCGATCCACAGCCCTTTTTCCGCCGCCATTGCCGTCAGCGCTTCCATGCCGTTGATTTCATTCTGGCATACCAACACGTCCCCTGGGTCAAAATGATCCAGGGTTTTTCGTATGTGTTCCTCCGTGATGGACCGGTTGGTGCCGCCGAACAGGAAAATGCAGTTCTGCCCGTCCGGCGTTACCTGGATCACGGCGTGTCCGGTCGGCTCAGGGCTGAGCTCAATGAAACCGGTGTGTACGCCGTTTTCTTCCAGCATCGTCTTCAGGAACAGCCCCTCAGGCCCCAGCTTGCCCGCGTGCCATACGTCCATGCCGGCCCTGGCCAGGGCGATGCTCTGGTTCAGGCCCTTTCCTCCCGGAAACACCCGGTAGCCGGCGGCGGCCAGCGTTTCCCCGGGACGCACGGCATGGGGCACCTGGTAGACATGGTCCACATTCATACTGCCGAAGGACAGCACTTTCATGGCATGGTCCTCCTTCTGTACGGCGGCGCCGCGCATACCGGCACGGCGCTGAAAGGAATGACGAAAAACCAGTATTATTTCTCGAAGATGACGCCGCCGGCCTGGGTCGGATGATCCATGTAGACGATTTGCCTGGCGCTGGTCTGGTACCGCAGCAGTTTCCAGACGATCATGATGTCCCCGGCGGCCGCGTCGGTCATCAGGATGCCAAGCGACAGGACAAAAATGCTGCCGGTCAGGATGCCGGCGATCAGCGGAAGAATCCCCAGGAGGACGAGCGGCATCAGCGCGCCGAACACATAGGGCCCTTTCTGCAGCGGTACGGTGCAGGTGCAGTAGGGCGTGAAGTACTGCTTCATGAAGCCGAATTCGATGTCCCTGAAACGGTGTTCCGTAAAGGGCGCCCAGCTGGCTCCGTGGATCAGCTCATGCACGGGAATCAGCACCAGGTAGGCCGCAAAAAACAGGAGGATGAGCAAAGGATCATTGCCGGGGCGCGCGCCGCTGTTCCGGGTTGCGGCGAACCCGATCATCAGCAGCGGGATCAGCAGGATGACCGCGAAGACGTTGGCCTTCTTGATGCTGACGGTCAGGTCCACGCGCTGGAAGCCCTGCCGGGCCATCTCTTCGGCGTTTGCCTCAAATTTCGCGAGGCGCTTTTTTTCCGCTTCGGACAGCGCCCTGTTCTTTTCGCGCTCGTCCTGGTTGCCCAGGCGGGTTTTATCGGGTTGGTTCATCGGCTGCGTTCCTCATTTCTTTCATTGTCCGGCGGATCAGAAGCCCAGGCGCCTGATCGCCCCGACCAGGTTCCTGCCGTAGGTTTCGCAGCCGAGCGCGTTCGGGTGCAGGTTGTCCAGAAAGTACTCAGGCAGGTGCGGCACCAGCCGGAAACCGTCAACCACCCTGACGTTGGGATACTGTCCCGCGATGGCCGCCACGTTTTTGCAGAAGCGTTCCAGCGTCGGCAGGCCGTCCGGCACATCCCCGCGCCAGAGCGGGGTGACGCACAGGATCGGGACCTGGGTGCCGTACAGTCCGATGAGGGTGCTGTAGTATTCTTCCACATCCTTCATGGTTTCACAGCCGAACTGGTTGGTGCCGAGGGCGACGATGATCTTGTCCGGCGTGTACCCTTCCATCTTCATGAGGGATTTTTTATCGTAGACATAGCCGCCGATCCCCTGGTTGATGAGATCGTAGTTCAGCAGCCGGTTGGCGACGCTGACATACGTCTGGCCGGCACGGAGCGGGCCGAAGCCCTGGGTGATCGAGTCCCCGAGCCAGAGGACTTTTGCATCTTTGCGCGCAGGCGTCCACGCTCCGTCGATCCTGCAGCCGCGGATCAATACGGTGGCGTCTGCCGGCAGATAGAGGATGACGTTCTTCGTCCCGGCGGGAAGCGTCCAGGTGAGGCGGCCCTCTTTCGGCAGATCCTTCACGTAGCGGATGTCCGTGATCAGGCCGTCGACTGCCAGCTCAAAGGAATCTTGGGACCCCTCCCAGATGATCCGGTAATCAAACGAGACGGTCTGCGCGTCGGTATTGAATTCCAGCGTTTTCGCGGTCGAGGCCATGCAGCGGTCGTACCAGAAATCAAAGGCGGCTTTGAAATAGGCCATCTGGGCTTCCGAATACTGGAAAGCCTGCAGATACCCGTCATCCGTTTCCTGAAAAGAATAGGCTCCGAAATAGATCTTTTTCAGCTCCTGGTTTGTCAAGTCAATCCCTCCGTTTACTTCGATCATGTCAGTGGCCGGGCAAGGTGCCCGTGAAGAAATACTGTTTTTCATTCCGTTCCGTCGGACCGCCGCCGGGCACAGATCATCCTGCACTGATATCAGCCGTTTTACGCGCCGGGAAACTGCCATAACGTACGGATGCGCCGTATCAACAAGCGCAGAAGCACGTCCGTTTCTGTGATCACAAAAGGCCGGCAATGGTTTGGAGGAAACAGAACATGAAAAAGTTGATTGCGGCGATCGGCTGCCTGGTGATGATCCTGTGCGTCGTGTGGAACGCCAGCGCGTGCACCGCGGTGTACGTGGGCAGCCGGGTCAGCGAAGACGGCACCACGATCCTGGCGAAATCCAATGATTATCAGGATGTCTGGGGCAACTGTATCGCGGTCATGGATCGGGTGGATAACGTGCCCGGAAGGGTGATGCCGATCGACAATGAAGCCACGGTGTTCACGGACCTTCCGGCGACGACATACCGGTATACTTCGACGCCTTTCATGGACAGCGCCATGGCCATCAACGGGCTGGGGCGCGACGCTACCGTCTGTGCCAACGAATGCGGCGTGACGATGATCATGTCGATCACCTCCTTCTCCAACGCGGCGGCGCTGCAGGCGGACCCGCTCATCAAGCACGGGCTCACCGAGTTCACGGCGGTGGACCTTGTAGTGTGCCAGAGCGCCACGGCCCGCGCGGCGGTGGAAACGCTCCTGTCCCTGATCGACCGGTACGGAAGCAGCGAGGTCAATATCGCGCTGATCGCCGATCAGGCGGAGGCCTGGTATGTGGAAATGTACAACGGCCACCAGTACGCGGCGGTCAGGCTGCCTCAGGACAGGGTCTGCGCGTTCGGCAACGAATTCCTGCTGCGCTACGTGTCCGATTATCCGGAAGCCATCCTGTCGCCCGGGCTGGAAAGCCTGGCGGTGGAAAACGGGTTTGCCGTCTACGGACCGGACCGCCGGCTGGACCTGCTCGCCACCTATTCCGGCGATGAGGTGGTCACCAACTACTCCCACATGCGTACCTGGATCGGGCATCGGGTCCTTTCCCCGTCCACTGTCGGGGATTACCGGATCACGGACCTGTATCCGCTCTGCTTCGCCCCGGACCGGAAGGTTTCGCTGCAGGACGTCATGGAACTGATGCGGAACCGTTATGAGGATACGCCGTACTGTCCGGATGACGCGGGCCGGACCGATATGCGCGTCATCGGCACGGATACGGCCCTCAGCGTGCACGCGGTCCAGGTGTATCCGGATCTTCCCGCCGATATGTGCTGCGTCACATGGGAAAGCACCGGCCCTGCGCTGTACGGCGTGTTCGTCCCCGTATCCAACGCTGTGCTCAGCGTCAGTGAGCCGTATGCCCGCAACCAGAGCGCGGACCAGGCGATGGTTTTCGATACGGCGGCATATCCGTATTATCGCTTCAAGGAGCTGTGCACATTATGCGTGGAGCCGGAGGACAGCCGGATTTACGGTCGCCCTGTCCGCGCTTACTGGCATGAGGCGGAAACGGCTATGGCGCGGGGGATGGAAGCCGTGCTCCGGCATGCGGCAGCGATGGACGACCCCGACGCGGCCCGCCGGCTGATCACCGACTGCTGCAACCGGCTTCAGGAGCAGGCATTTGAGGATGCCGGCCGGCTTTTGAACAGCGTCCGGTGGTACCGCAGCAAGAACAGCAATACGATGAAAAACGGCCGGAACCCCGAAACCCACGATGTCCTGGATGAGCTGAAGGTCATTTCTCCCATGGAGGTGAACCTGGACGCGGCGGTTTGGCAGCGCGTCCTGGACGGCGCGGCCGAAGCCGCTGCCAGGCCGTGAACGGAGGACACCTTCAGACCGGTTTTCCACAATGTCAGGATGCGGCCGGTATCGCACAGCAGGCTGACCGGGCTGGTGTCCGCATCAATACAGATCCGGATGGTCGTACTCCCCGTACTCGCAGCCGATGTGAGTGGCTTCCACCTCGTCCACCAGGACCAGCCCGTCCTCCTGCTTTTCATACAGCTTCACGGTGCCCCGGCCGGTGCCGCCGTTCCACAGGCGCTGGTGGCGCATGCTGCCGTCCGGCGCCTCGTAGCGGATCAGCAGCATCTCCTTTTTCAGGCAGCGCACCTCTGTTTCCATGACGGCATGGATGTTCTCCTGCCGGACATGCCAGACGGCTTCTTCCTCATGCTCTTCGAAGGAAAAAGCGGTCTTCACCATCAGATGCAGTCTGGAGAAATTGAAGTCATACTCTTTCCCCTCATAGAAGAACACGCCGAGCAGACGGCGGTCCAGCGGCACGAAGTATACCTTCGGCCTGCCGCCGCCGATGTCAAAAACGCTGTTCGTCAGCGGCTGCCCGGTCTTTCTGCTGGTCAGGCAGTTGGAGGAGAGCCAGACCCAGGGGGTCGTGAAGTCCCGGCCCCAGTTCTTGTCCGCGTAGCCATAGCACCTGTCGGGTGACACCGAGTAGCGCCGGCCGTTGAAGATGACGGTGCCGCTGTAGGCGCTCTTCATCCCCTCCGCATGCCAGTACATGGCAAAAGCCTCGGCATCCCGCAGGGGCTTGCTGGCGCCATAACCCACATTGAAAGCGATCTGCTTGTCAATCGTCAGGTCCCAGCGCATCTCTCCGGCATCGCTCATCCATTCGGGGTGGGCGGCGGCCTCCGCCGGAGCGACGGCGACGCTGCCCTTCAGCGCCGTTTCACAGGCCAGGCAGTCTGCCGCTTCGATCTGATAAGGCGCTGCATCATGCAGGGCAACGTCCTTCCAGGCAAAGAACCGGTGCAGCTGGCAGGCGTCCCCGCCCCAGGTGCCCGCCTTCACCATCAGGTAGGAAGGGCGTTTTCCGGCTGCCCGGTTGGCGGGCAGCTGGCCCAGGACAGGCGCTTCCTCCGCCAGCGCCGGATTGCACACGAAGAATTCAATGAAAAACGGCTTGTCCTCTCCGGTTTCGGCATCCTGGGCGGTAAAGGAGTGCCACCACCAGTCGTAGCCGTGATGGGCCAGCGGACCGTGCAGCATACAGGCATCCCGGGTGATATCGTGATGGTTGAACATGGGTCAGATACGCTTCCTCTCTCCTGAATCACAAATCGATCCGCACATGGCGCTCCGGATGCCGCGTCATGCCAGGACCGACTGCCGGAAGCGGGTGATCGTATCCGCGGGAATGCCCAGCGTGCCGGTGAGATAATCGTCTCCCATCGCCTCCCAGGCGGTCCTCAGGTAGCGCTCGTCGGCGATATAGGCCTTGTAGACGCTTTCTGCGACGGCTTCGCCATGGATCGCGGCCACCTCCCGGCGGATGCTGATGGCTTTGGGAAGATTGACCTCGTTTGTCTTCAGGTAATCCGCCAGGATCGTATCCCGGTCCACGCCGAGCGCTTCCAGCGCCAGCGCGGTTGTCAGCCCGCAGCGGTCCTTGCCCTCCGTGCAGTGCCAAAGGATGGCTCCCCTGGCGAAATCATGCTCCATGACGGCCAGCAGCACCCTGCGGAAGGAAGCGGCGCATTCCCTGACGATCCGGCCGTAAAGTATCGCCATATCCGGGATGCCCGCGTTTTCCGTTTCCTGTTCATGGCTGACGCCCGCCAGCACGCCGTCGAAGATCGGGATCGGCAGGTACTCCCGGCCATGGGCCTGGTCCGGCGCCTCCTGACGCTCACCGGTTGTGCGCAGGTCAATGACGGACGCGATGCCCTGCAGGTCTGCGTCCTCCGCCTGGGACAGGTGCGCCGACCGTACCAGCATCCCCGGCCGGATCCGCCGGCCGTCCGATGCCATGATCCCTCCGAGGTCCCGCTTGTTCTGAATCATTTTCTTTCCTCCGGCTGTGTGGGAATATCTGGTTTCCGCTGCTTTGGCCGTCCGGTGCCGGACAGGACCGAGGCGGCTGTCAGAGCCATTCTTCCAGGATTTCCGTCCCCAGCTTCAGCATCCCGAACGCGGCGGCCCTCAAATCGATGATCGCGTCGTAGACGCTGTCCTCCGACAGCACGCCCGCCCTGAATCCCGCCGGCAGGTCCGCGTCCCGGTCCTGATGCCATTCCTCGCTGCCATAATAAGCGAACAGTTCCTGGGCGCGGCACTTCAGCGCCCTGAGCGCGTCGAGCTGCTCCTGCAGCCGGGCGGTCTGGTCCGCCGTCTCATTCAGGCAGGCTTCCATCTTCGCGATGCGGGCCAGGCTTGGATCCTTCTCCGTCATCCGTTGTCCCTCCAGGCATGATCGTTCCAGCACTCGTTCTTCAGGCTGCCGTCGCTGTAAGTGGGCTCATACGCTTCGTCCGCCGCTTCCTCCTCCGGCACGCTGTCCGCGTATTCGCGGGCCTTCTGCTCCTGGTCTTCCGGCGCGGTGCGCTTCGTATCCATCCGATCGCCTCCCCTGATGCGTTTTCCTGTCACGCCTGAAATTATATGCGGAAACAATCAGGCTGTCAATCGATGGAAGCACCCAAAAACTGCGGAGTGCATTGCGTCGCACTCCGCGGGCTCATTTGTTTTCTAACAGGGCTGGGAAACAGCTCCGTGACAGACAGGGCTGGCATCATCAACTGCAGGATGTTCCCAGAGACTATATTGTTTGATATGGTCGCGTGTCGTTCTATAGTAAATGCCCAGGAAGTTCGTGCCCTCGGAGCGCTTCTTGTTGAGGAACTGGTAGAGCGAGTCATCTGGAGGCTGGAACTGAAACAGGATCGTTATGATAACAAAGGATGTTTGGGGGGAGGAAAACTGCTGCGGGGTTTACTTTCCTTCCGAATATTTCCAGTTTTATTTGTTGACATCCATACAGTATGGAAATTTCTTTTTTAACTATAGGGGTTTTATAGCAGTTTTTTTTCAACAAAAAGGAGCTTTTTTCCACCTTATCAGTGGTCAAAAACTCCTCTTTCGGCTGCTTGTGCTATAGCCGCGTGGTGGTTTGAAGCCAGTCTTGTCCGGGCTACATGGTGATCTCCTTCTTGCCGCTGATCCTGAAGAACAGGGCGAGGGCGATGATGGTGGAGAAGGTTAGGATGGCGGAGATCGCGGAGGCGACGCCGTCGTTGCCGCGGATAACCTGGCTGTAGATCTCCAGCGTCATGGTTTTGGTGGAGGGGTTATACAGGATGATGGAGGTGGACAGCTCGGTGATGATCATGATCCAGCTCAGGATCGCGCCGGAGACGACGCCGGGCATCATCATGGGGGT
>CACXEB010000250.1 GCA_902766515.1 uncultured Eubacteriales bacterium | reverse complement strand
GTCCGCCAGGATGCCGCCCATCTGCAGGTGATCGAGCATCATCAGCCACTGGTAGCCGGTGGTCTGGTAAGGCTTGAGCGCCGTGACCCCGGCCGGCGGGGCTTCGTAGCGGAAGCTGATCATCTCCCGGGCTTCATCGTCCGCCGCACAGGGCAGCCCCGCTTCTTCCAGGAGGCTCTGGATGTAGTTTGCCTTAAAGGCGGTCAGCCCGGGCTCCTTTTCCACCCGGCTGTTCGGCGCGTCCTCCGTCAGGGCCCGCGCCAGTTCCTGCCAGGCCTCAAGGCCGGTCAGGTCCAGGAATTCCCCGGAGCGCAGCCGGAAATAGCGGCGCTTTTCATCGATGGCGCGCATCAGGGCCGCCAGGTCCTCCACGGGCCGGTCCTCGTCCATTAGCTCCAGCTGGACCCGGCCGCCGCGGGCGGTCATGCGGGCCGTCAGGTGCGGCGTGCGGGGTTTCAGGGCGATGAAGGCGCGGCTCATGTACACCTCGGCGTACTTCTCCAGCCGGGCGACGCCTTCGTGCATCAGTTCCCAGATGCTGTCCGCGTCCCGCAGGACCGCTTCACCGCCGAGGACGTGAAAACCCACATCCGCGAGACAGCGCATGATCTCCGCCTCGGCGACCGCGTCGCGGTAGAGGATGACGCCCTCCGGGTCCGGCGCGAAGGGATTGATCTCATAGCGGTCATACAGGTAGCGCACCCGCGCCTGTACCATGCTGTCGAGCCGGTCCAGGTAGATCTTCGCGTGGAGCCGGAAGCGCTTAAGTTGGGAGGCCAGCTGCCCGTCCAGGCTGACGGCCATGGCGTCGTACAGGAGCGGCAGCGCGGTATTCAGGAAATAGCTGACCTGCTGCCCGCGGTACAGGTAGACCGCCTGGCCCTTGCTGAGGGCCGGGCCGATGCGGCTGAGCAGCGAACGCTGTTTTTCCGGCAGAGCGATGACGGCGTTCTGCCACAGGACATAGCGGCCGTCGCGGGTCAGGGGTACCAGCGGCTCCTCCAGCGTGATCTGCGCCTGCACCTCGCGGACGCTGCCGGACACCGTGCATACCAGGGGCAGCTCCCGCTCCGGGATGCCGTGCAGCGTGGTCTTGTGCTTGTCCCGGAACAGGATGAAGGTGCGGCCGGAGAGCAGCCAGAGCACGCGGAACAGCATGGCCTCGGTCAGCGGCAGGCAGCGGGCGCCGTCCTGCTTCCGGGTCTTGGTTTCGTCCGGGCTGAACAGCAGGCTCAGCTCGTCCAGAAAAGCCTGGTCCCGCCTGTGAAAGCGCCATTCCCGCGGGTCGATCGCCGTGCGGTCGTCCACCGTCAGCGGCGCGTGCCCGGACCATTCGCTCAGGAACCGCCGCATGTATTTGACCGCCCTGCGCCGGTCCGAAACGATGTTCAGCGCCAGCTCGACGCCCTGGACGCGGATCACGAGGATCGGCTCAAGGGTCACGGCCTCCCGCGGGCTCAGCAGCGCGTCGCCCAGCGCCAGCAGCGGATCATGCGCGGCAAATGACTGATCGTTCATCCGAATCCTTCCTGTGCGGCGGCGTGATCGCGGCCGCACCAGTCAGTTTATCCGATATTGGAAAAAAAATCAACAAAAAACTGCTGCGGTTTCTGCGCCGCAGCAGTGCGATTCGGAAAGCTTTACTTGGGGCCTTCGACTTCCTTGATATCCTCTTCGGGAAAGCCGTAGCCCATCAGGTTTTTGAGCAGGCCGTCGCCGTAGCGCTGCAGCATCAGGAACGGCATGTCGACGACGCGCTCGACGTCCCGCAGGGCGGGTGTGCCGTCGGAGCAGTTGAGGATGCTCTGGTAACGGACCTCCCCGTCCCGGAAGTCGAACTCGAACTTGCCGACCTTCAGGCCGAAGTTGGCGCGGGTGATGTATTCGATGACCGCCGGGAAAGCGTCCGGCGCCGCCTTGATGGGGCAGGAGGCGAAGCTCTGGATATCGTCGTTGCTGACGCTCACCAGGACGCGGCAGCTGCTCAGCCTGCTCTTCAGGTTCATGCCGAAGGTGGCGATGAATACGTCGTTATCATTGCGTTTGACTTCATAGTGCCAGTGCTGCGATTCGAAGTATTCGAGGACAACGCTGCTCAGGGTATCTTTCTGTGACATAAAAACATCTCACTCCTTCCGGATCGGACTGTCTATCCGTGCCAAATGCAACGGACGGATTATATCGCATCTGCTGAGGGGTGTCAAGTGAACTGCTGGTTCATCAGGCGATGTGCTCCTGGAATGCCAGTGAACAGTAATACTGGTGCGCCACTGTGCGCCATGCGCGGCGTTTTCCCAAGATACTTGACAAAACGGGGTTTTCTGCCTATCATATCGCAGAATACCGAGTGGGGAGGGTAATGTAAGCATGAGTTCACAACTGACGATGGACAAACTGGTGGCGCTTTGCAAGAACCGGGGCCTCATTTTCGCGGGCAGCGAGATTTACGGGGGACTGGCCAACTCCTGGGACTACGGTCCCCTGGGCGTGGAGTTCAAGAATAATGTCAAGCGCGCCTGGTGGCAGAAGTTCGTACAGGAATCCAAGTACAACGTGGGGCTGGACAGCGCCATCCTGATGAACCCGCAGGTCTGGGTGGCCAGCGGCCATGTCGGCACCTTCAATGATCCGCTGATGGACTGCAAGGCCTGCAAGGCGCGCTTCCGCGCGGACAAGCTGATCGAGGACT
>CACXEB010000249.1 GCA_902766515.1 uncultured Eubacteriales bacterium | reverse complement strand
TCCGCCACCACGAAGAAGGGGACCTGGCGGATGCCCTCCGCGGAGGTAAAATCCACCTGCAGCTCGGTCACGGACCGGCCGTTGGCCCGGGTCTGGATGACCGGCCGCACCGCCGCCTCGTCCGCCCCGAAGCGGGGCAGCCATTCCCGGACGAAGGCCCGGACCCCTTCCAGCCCGGTATAGCGCCGGTAGGGCGTGTCGACCACGCACGGGACGCCGCCAAACTGCTTTTGGTCGCGGAACAGCCGGCAGGCGCCGGCCTCGTCGCCGGCGCAGGCGTGCCGGATCAGGCGAAGCTCGGCATACGCCTCGTTGACGGGGTGCTCCGGCCCGGCATACAGGTCCGCCAGGACGCTGCGTGTAATGTATTCCATGGAAACCTGCCTTATGCTTTGACGAATCTGAAGACGTTCCACGACAGCCGGGGCAGGCGGGCGGTGCAGACGCCGCGCTCGCAGACGGTTTCGGGGACGCCGCGGGGGACCAGCCGTTCCGGCTCCGCGTAGGTGTTGCGGGCGTCCGGGTCCTCGTCCGACAGGCAGCTGTGGCCCCGGAAGGTCCAGCTCTCAAAGCCGCGGACATCCAGCGTCAGCTCCTGCGCGTCCTCCCAGTCCGCGTTGATGACGAAGACCGTCAGCTCGTTCCCCTCCCGGCTGAGGGCGGCAGCGGACTGGAGGTAGTCGACGTGCTCAAAGCCCGCGTACTGGTTCATCTCATCGATGGCGTAGCCCTCGACGTCATAGGTCGCGCATTCCATCACGGGCTGCAGGGAGACGCCGGTCGCCCAGCGGATCATCTGCGTAAAGGGATAGTGGCACGCGCCCTTCCAGGCGTGCTCGCGGTCGGTCATGCACAGGTCGCCCAGGCCGCCGGTCGCGCAGCCGATCTTCACGCGGTCCGCGTGGCGCAGCATGGTCAGCTGCACGGACATGGTGCCGAGGGTGCGGAGCATCTCCCCCGAGGCCGGCGGGCGGCGGCGGGTGCTCCAGTCGTCGGGATCGTGGCGGACATAGGTCCGATCCGGATCAAAGCTGTAGAAGTTCAGCGCGTGCTCGCGGCCGTTCTGGCCGAAGGCCGTCCTGCCGGCCGGGCGCATCATGGCCCCGTATTCGTCCAGGGACAGCATCATGGTCCTGTTGGAGCGCAGCTTGGTCCTCAGCCAGTCGCAGAGGCTGATCTCCGTATGGATATAGTTTTCAAAGGCCTGGTAGCCGGCCAGCAGGCCCGGGATATTGCCCACCGGCGCGGAATGGTAGTGGTGCATGGAGATATAGTCGACCGTCTCGTAGCATTCCTCCAGCACCCGGCGCTCCCACTCGGGGTAATGGCTCAGGAACGGCGAAGAGGAGACGCATACGGCGGTTTCGATCGTGGGATCGATGAACTTCATCACCTTGGAGGTCTCATGGGCCAGGATGCCGTACTCCGTCGGCTTCTTCTCCCACGAGGCGATCTGCCACGGGCCGTCCATCTCGTTGCCCAGGTACCAGACCCTGACGCCGTAGGGCGCCGCGTGGCCGTTCTTCCGCCGCAGGTCGGACCAGTAGGTCCCCTCGCGGAAGTTGGTGTATTCCACGATGTCGGCCGCGTCGTTCAGGCTGCCGGTGCCCAGGTTGACGGTGTACAGCGGCTCCGCGCCCGCGCGCTCCGCCCACTGCAGGTACTCGTCATGGCCGACCCGGTTGTCGATGTACTGGAACCAGGCCGGGTCCAGGCGCGTCTTCCGCTGGTCCCGCGGGCCGATGGAATCCTTCCAGCTCCAGCCGGACACAAAGTTGCCGCCCGGCAGGCGCACGCAGGGCAGCCCCGACGTCCGCAGGCCGTCGATGAAGTCCCTGCGGAAGCCCAGGTCGTCCGCCGTGGGGTGCTTGGGATTGTACATACTGCCGTTGACCATGGAACCGATGGGCTCCAGGAACGCGCCGAACAGGCGCGGCGAGATATCGCCGACGCGGTAGGACGGATGCAGGGTCAGCCTGGCCTTTTTCATGGCAGCTCCTCTCAGCGGGGGAGGGCTTTGCGCCCTCCCCGCGGGGTCGGTCAGAAGATCACTTCGATATCAGCGGTTTCACCCTGGGTGAAGGCACAGGCCGCGTGGTCGCCCTCCTTGGGCAGCTCCCGGCCGTTGACCAGGATCCGGCAGCCGGGCTTCCGGCAGCGCAGGGTCAGCGTCTGGGCCTCATTGGAGGTCAGGGACGCCTTCAGGCCATGGGGGGTCCATTCCATGTGGTTCAGCTTGGCGAAGGTGTACAGCCACACGCCGTCGATGGCGCCGCACATCATATGCTCCGGCATGGCGGGCAGGAATTCCACGATGCCCGGCATGCTGAACACGCACATCTCCACGAGGAAGGCCGGCACGGCGCCCTGGAGGTCCGGGAACACGCCCCGGTACGGGAAGTGGCTGGTCTGCAGCGTGCGGCGGACAAAGCCCTGGCTGAACAGCTGGCTCAGGTTCTGCTCCGCTTCCTCCCTGTCCTTGAGGCGGATGGCCGTGAAGGCGCGGTGGATGATGCCGTGGGCGGAATCGTCCTGCTGG
>CACXEB010000248.1 GCA_902766515.1 uncultured Eubacteriales bacterium | reverse complement strand
CTGTTTGAGGATGTGGACGTGATCCAGGTAGGCGCGAGAAACATGCAGAACTTTGAAATGCTGAAGGAACTCGGCCACCTGCACAAGCCGATCCTGCTGAAGCGGGGCCTCGCGAACACGCTGCAGGAGCTGCTGATGAGCGCGGAATACATCATGTCCGGCGGCGACAGCGAGGTCATTCTCTGCGAGCGGGGCATCCGGACCTTTGAGACCTACACGCGCAATACCATGGATATCTCGGCGATCCCGGCGCTCAGGACGCTGACCCACCTGCCGGTCATCGCGGATCCCAGCCACGCGACCGGGCGCAGCGCCATGGTCCAGCCGATGGCGCTGGCGGCGTGCGCCGCCGGGGCAGACGGCCTGATCATTGAGGTCCACAACGATCCGCAGCATGCGCTGTGCGACGGCCCCCAGTCCCAGACCCCGGAGGAATTCGCTGCCACCATGGAGAAGATCCGCCAGGTCCGGGCGCTGCTGTTCCCGGAGAAAGGAGCGCAGGCATGATGACGGTCGGCATCGTCGGCCTCGGCCTGATCGGCGGCTCGCTGGCCCGCGCGGTCAAGCAGGCAGGCTATCAGGTATACGGCGCGGATATCGACCGCACGGTGCTTCTGAAGGCACGGCTGCTGGACATCGTGGACGAGGAGCTGACCGACGGAAACCTGAAGGACTGTCCCGTCGTGCTGCTGGGCCTTTATCCGGGCGCGACGGTCAAATGGCTTGAGGAACACGGCGCGCAGCTGGGCGAGGGCGCCGTCGTGATGGACACCTGCGGCGTCAAGCGCGCGGTCTGCTATCCCGCGTGGGAACTGGCAGACCGGTACGGATTCACCTTCATCGGCGGCCACCCGATGGAGGGAGCGGCCAAGATCGGGTTTGACCATTCGGATTCCGGCATGTTCCGCAAGGCGTCGATGATCCTCTGCCCGCGCAGCGACCTGAAGCTGGAGGATATGAAGCGGCTGAAGGACGTCCTGGACGCGGCCGGCTTCGGCCGTTACGAAATGACCACGCCGGAGCACCATGATGAAATGATCGCCCTGACCAGCCAGCTGGCCCACGTCGTGTCCAGCGCGTACGTCATGGCGCCCAACTGCCTGCGCCACCAGGGCTATTCCGCCGGCAGCCTGCGCGATATGACCCGGGTGGCGTTCCTGAACGAGACAATGTGGACGGAGCTCTTCCTGGACAACCGGGAAAACCTGCTCGGGGAGCTCGACGGCCTGATCACGCACCTGCAGGAATACCGCCGGGCGCTGGACGGGAATGACGCGGCCGCGCTGAAAGCCCTGCTGCTCAAGGGCCGCGTCATCAAGGAACGGATGAACGGGAAGGATGCCGAGTCATGAATGAGCTGCTGATCAACACGCTGCCTCCTTACAGCGTCCTCATCGAAAGCGGCCTGATGGCCCGGACAGCGGCGCTGCTGGAGCGGATCGCGCCGCGGCCCGGCAGGCTGCTGGTCGTCACGGATACCCACGTGGCCCCGCTGTACCTGGACGCCCTGCTGCAGGCCCTGGCGCCATGGGAAGCCGAAACCTGCGTGCTGCCCGCCGGGGAGGAGTACAAGACCCCCGAAACGCTGGTCACCCTGCTCAGGACGATGGCCCGGCTGGGGCTGACGCGGTCTGACCTGGCGCTGGCGCTGGGCGGCGGCGTGATTGGCGATATGACCGGCTTTGCCGCCGCCGTTTACCAGCGGGGCATGCGCTTTGTCCAGATGCCGACGACCCTGCTGAGCGCCGTGGACGCCTCCGTGGGCGGCAAGACGGCGGTGGACCTGCCGGAGGGCAAAAACCTGATCGGGGCGTTTCACCAGCCGGGCCTGGTGATCTGTGACCCGGACTGCTTCCGGACCCTGCCGGACCTCCGCTGGTCGGACGGCGCGGCGGAGATGATCAAGCACGGCATGATTGCCGACGGCGCGCTGTTTGACCGTATGCTGGACGGCAGCTGGCGGGCTGACCTGCCGGGGACGGTGGCCTGCAATGTCGCGATCAAGCGGAGCTTTGTGGTGGGGGACGAACAGGACCGGGGCAGGCGGCAGCTGCTGAATTTCGGCCACACGATCGGGCACGCGGTGGAGGCGCACAGCGGCTACCGGCTGTCCCATGGCCAGGCGGTCGCCATCGGCATGGTCATGGAGACCCGCGCAGCGCGGAAAACCGGCCTCGCGGACATTGATGAGGGGCGTCTGATCGAGGCGCTGAAGGCGAACGGGCTGCCGACGGAGACGGATACGGCGGCGGAGGACATCCTGCAATACGCGCTCAGGGACAAGAAACGCCAGGCGGACAGCGTGACCGTGGCAGTGCCCGTGGCGTATGGGCAGGCGCGGCTGGAAAAGCTGGACCTGGAGCGCTTCCGCGATTACGTGGCAGCGGGAGGCGCTGTATGAATGCGGTCGTGCGCCCGTTCCGGGCCTGTGGGACGATTGCGGTGCCCTCCTCCAAATCGGAGCTGCACCGGCTGCTGATCGCTGCGGCGCTGGCGGACCGGCCGACGGATATCGCCTGCCGTGCCCTGAGCGACGACGTGCAGGCGACCCTGCGCTGCCTGCGGGCGCTCGGCGCGGGCATAGAATGCCGGGACGGCCTGTGCCGGGTCAGCCCGGTGGCGGAGCGCAGGGCGCTGCCCCTGCTGGACTGCGGCGAGAGCGGTTCGACCCTCCGGTTTCTGCTGCCGGTGGCGGCAGCCCTGGGCGGCGCGCGCCTGACGGGCGGGGGACGGCTGCCGGACCGGCCGATCGGCGATCTGCTGCAGGCCATGCGGGCGCACGGCGCGCGCTTTTCCTCGGATCGCCTGCCGCTGACGGTCGAGGGGCCGCTGGCGCCGGGCTGCTTTGTCCTGCCGGGCCAGGTCAGTTCCCAGTACATGACCGGCCTGATGCTGGCCGCGCCGCTGATCGGTGAAACGGAGATCCGGATCGACGGGCCGCTGCAGTCCGTCGGCTACGTCCGGATGACAAAGGATATCCTGGCGCGGTTCGGCGTGGAGGCGCAGCTGGAACCGGGGCGCATCCTCATCCCGGGCGGCCAGGCCTGCCGCAGCCCCGGGACGGTCCGGGCAGGCGGTGACTGGTCCGGCGCGGCGTTTCCGCTGTGCCTGGGCGCGCTGGGCGGACCGGTCGCCGCGGACGGGCTGGACGAAGTCACGGGCCAGGGGGATGCCCGCGTCCTCACGATCCTGCGGGAAGCGGGCGCGCTTGTGGAACCGGGCCCGTGCGTCCGGCGGGGGACGCTGCGGGGGCTCCGGCTGGACGTGTCCGATATCCCGGACCTGGTGCCGGTGCTGGCCGCGCTGATGATGCATGCGGAAGGCGTCAGCGTGTTTGAGAACGCCGGGCGCCTCCGCCTGAAGGAATCGGACCGGCTTGAGACGGTTTCCGCGATGGTGAACGCGCTGGGCGGTGACGCGCGGATCGACGGCGACCGCCTGGTGGTCACCGGGAAGCGCGCCTGCGCCGGCGGCCAGGTGGACGGCGCGGGGGACCACCGCATCGTCATGGCGGCTGTCGTCGGGGCGAGTGCCTGCACCGGGCCGAGCGAAATCAGCGGCGCGGAAGCGGTGGCCAAATCCTGGCCGGGATTTATGGAAGCGATGCGGACGATAGGAGGTCAGACGGATGTCATCCATGATCGGTGAGCGGATCCGGCTTTCGCTGTTCGGGCAGTCCCACGGCGAGTGTATCGGCTGCGTGGTGGACGGCCTGCCTGCGGGCGAGGCGGTGGATATGGAGCAGCTGGAAGCCTTCATGGCCCGGCGGGCGCCGGGCGGCCCGCATGCGACCGCGCGCCGGGAGGCCGACCGGCCACGGATCGTCTCCGGGCTGTGGCAGGGACGGACGTGCGGCGCGCCGCTGTGCGTGCTGATCGACAATACGGATACGCGCTCCGCCGACTATGACCGGCTGCGCGACCTTCCCCGGCCGGGCCACGCGGACTATCCGGCCCAGGTCAGGCATCACGGCTTCCAGGACGTGCGGGGCGGAGGACACTTTTCCGCCCGGGTGACCGCGGCGCTGTGCGCAGCCGGCGGCATCCTCATGCAGATCCTCGCGCGGCGCGGGGTATGGATCGGCGCGCACCTGTACCGGGTCGGGAACGTACAGGACACGCCCTACGATCCGCTCCGGGTGACCAGGGAGGACCTCTGCGCGGCGGCGGAGGGCTTCCCGACGCTGTCCCGGGCGTCGGGTGAGCAGATGGCTGCCCTCATCGACGCGGTGCGCGCGGATGGCGATTCGATCGGCGGCATCGTGGAGTGCGCGGCGATCGGGCTGCCGGTCGGCCTCGGTGAGCCGATGTTTGACGGCATCGAGAACGCGGTGGCCCGCTGTGTGTTCGGCATCCCTGCGGTCAAGGGGCTGGAGTTCGGCGAGGGTTTCCGCGCCGCGGAGCTCCGCGGCTCCGAGAACAATGATCCCTACCGGTGGGACGGGACGCGGCCCGTTACGGTCAGCAACCATGCCGGCGGCATCCTGGGCGGCCTGACGGACGGCGCGCCGCTGATCTTCCGTGCGGCGTTCAAGCCGACGCCGTCGATCGCCCGCGCCCAGCGGACCGTCAGCCTGAGCGGGCAGCGGGATGCGGTCCTGGAGATCAAGGGCCGCCATGACCCGTGCGTGGCCGTGCGCGCCGTCCCGGTGGTGGAAGCCGCGGCGGCTGTGGCGCTGTCGGAATTCGTGATATGACGATCGAAAAGGAGATGAATATGATATGATGGAAATGCAGCAACTCCGCGACGAGATCAACCGGGTGGATGAAGCGCTGCTGCCCCTGTTCCTGCAGCGGATGCGCCTGGCGGAACAGATCGCGCAGGTCAAGAAGGCACAGGGCCTCTCGATCTACAACGCGCAGCGCGAGCGGGAGATCCTGTCCCGCGTGACGCGCGAATCCGGCGATATGGACGACTATGCGCGGCTGTTTTTCAGCAACCTGTTCGAGCTGTCGCGCTCCAGGCAGTTCCAGCTGACGGCGGACCCGGTCGAAAGCCTGATCCCGCCGGAGGCGGGGGAGGCCTTCCCGCACGCGGCGGTGGTCGCCTGCCAGGGCGTTGAGGGCGCTTACTCCCAGCAGGCGGCGGACAAGGCGTTTCAGTTCGCGGACATCATGTTCATGAAAACGTTTGAGGGCGTGTTCCAGGCGGTCGAGAAGGGGCTGTGCCGGTTCGGCGTTCTGCCGATCGAAAACAGCGCGCACGGCTCGGTGACCCAGGTGTACGACCTGATGCGCAGCCACCAGTTTTCGATCGTGCGGGCGGTCAAGCTGCACGTGCACCATCACCTGATGGTCAAAAAGGGCACGCGCCTGGGCGACGTGCGGGCTGTGCTCTCCCACGAGCAGGCGCTCGGGCAGTGCAGCCAGTTCCTGGAGGGGCTGAAGAACGTGCAGATCCGGATGTGTGAAAACACCGCCGTGGCCGCGCAGACGGTCGCGCAGGGCGACGATCCCACCCTGGCCGCCATCTCCTCCGAGGAATGCGCGCAGCAGTATAACCTGGAAATCATCCGGTCCCAGATCCAGAATACGGACAACAACTATACCCGGTTCATCATTATCGAGAAAACGCCGAAGGTCTATCCCGGCTCCAACAAGATTTCCCTGATGTTCAGCCTTCCGGACACCCCGGGATCCCTCGGCAGGATCATGGCGCGCTTTTCCTGCAGCAACCTGAACCTGTCCAAGCTGGAATCCCGCCCCGTGGAGGGCACTGATTTCCATTATGTGTTTTATACGGACCTGGAGGCATCCGCCGGGGATCCGGCGGTGCGTCGGCTGATCGACGGGCTGAGCGTGGAGCTGCCGATGTTTACCTTCCTGGGCGCGTATCAGGAGGTCTGAACCGATGGCATATTACCTGATCGGCCACCCGCTGGGGCACAGCTGCTCCCCGCAGCTGCACAGCTATTTCGGCAACGAGGACTATCATCTGCGGGACGTGGCGGAGCACGAGCTGAAATCCGTCGTCCTGGAAGGCGAATACGACGGGCTGAACGTGACGATTCCCTATAAGCGCCAGGTGATCCCGTACATGGACATCCTGACGCCCCGGGCGGAAGCAACGGGCGCGGTCAACACGGTCGTGCGAACCCGGGAGGGGAAGCTGCTGGGCGACAATACGGACATCGACGGGATGGAGCGCCTGATCCGGTCTGCCAGCATCGACCTGAGCGGCCGGAAGGTCCTGATCCTGGGGACGGGCGGGACGGCGCACACCGCCGACTGGGTGGCGCGGACGCACGGCGCAGCCGGCGTGCGGCACGTGTCGCGCACCGGGGAAATCCATTACGGAAACGTGTATGAGGCCTGCGCGGATACGGAGGTGCTGATCAACACGACCCCCGTGGGGATGATACCGGACCTGGACGGATGCCCCGTGGAACCGGAGCGTTTTCCTGAATTGAAGGCTGTGATCGACGTGGTGTACCAGCCGCTGCGCACGACCCTGACGCTGCGGGCGCGCCGTGCCGGCATCCCTGCGGTGAACGGGCTCAGGATGCTGGTGGAGCAGGCGCGCGCCGCGGAGGAGCTCTTCTTCGCCCGCCAGATCAGCGACGAGGAATCCGCGGCGGTTTATCGCCGGCTCCGGCGGAGCCGCACCAACATCGTCCTGATCGGCATGCCCGGCAGCGGCAAGACCAGCGTGGGCAGGCTGCTGGCGCAGCAGCTGGGCCGGCCGTTCATGGATACGGACAGCATGATCGTGGAAACCTGCGGCACGGAGATCCCCGAGATCTTTGAAAAGGAAGGCGAGGCCTTCTTCCGCGACCGGGAGACGGAAGCGATCCGCGATGCTTCGTGCCGGCAGGGGATCGTGGTGGCGGTCGGCGGCGGCGCGCCGCTCCGGGACATCAACAAGCAATACCTGCGCCAGAACGGCCGCGTCTATTTGCTTGACCGCTCGCTCGCCGACCTGGACCGCACCGGGCGCCCGCTGTCCAGCTCTGCGAAGGTGCTCGAAAAGATGCTCGAATCCCGCCTGCCGCATTACCTGGCGCTGGCGGATATGACAGTCAGCAACCATGAAACCCTGGCGCGCTGCGCCGAGCTGATTGAGGAGGACTTTGCCAATGAAGAAGATACTGGTGCTGAACGGCCCGAATCTGAATATGCTGGGCATCCGTGAGCCCGGCATCTACGGCGCGCAGAGCTTTGACGATCTGCAGGCGTTCATTCGCGCCCGGGCGGAGGCGCTCGGCCTGGAGGTCACGCTGTACCAGTCGAACCATGAGGGCGCCCTGGTGGACGCCATCCAGGGGGCGCTGGGCAGCTATGACGGCATCCTGATCAACCCGGCTGCCTACACGCATACGTCCGTTGCCATCCTGGACGCGCTGAAGGCCGTCCGGCTGCCGACGGCGGAGGTCCACCTGTCCGACATCTCCAGCCGCGAGCCGTTCCGCCGGTTTTCCTACGTATCGCTGTACGCGCAGAAGGTCGTCTACGGCAAGGGGTTTGAGGGCTACGCCGAAGCGCTGGCCTGGCTGGCGGAGCAATGAACGGGAGTATACAGAGAAGGGGCTGCCACGGCGGGCAGCCCCTTGTCTGTGTATATGTCCGGTTTACCAGCTGGCTTTGAGGGCTTTCTGAATGGCGGCCTGGTGCGCGCTGTCCACGACCTTGGAAGACGATGTCTTGCTTCCGGTAAAATGGATGCAGAACTGGCCGTCGAAATTGTTGTCCTTGATGTTGAAATCGCCGTGGGGCACGCCGTACATGCTGCCGGCATAGACATGGCCGTTGATCTTCACCAGCACCGGGCGGCGCACGTAGTTGAAATTGCCGCCGTAGGCCGCCTTCATGGTGGCGGTGTCGGATGCGGTCAGCGGCTCGGCGTCCAGGTGGTTGCCGGCGTACAGCCGCTTGCAGGTCCAGACCTTGCCGGTCCGGACATCCTTCACCTGGAAGGTGACGCCGGAAGAAAAGACGCTCTTGCCTTTGGAGAACCAGTCCAGTTCCTCCGTCTCGCCTTTGGAAGCCTTCACGGTCGCGGTGGGTTTGGGTGTCGCGGTCTTCTTGGGGGTAGGGGTTGGCGTCGGCTTGTAGTCGGCGGCGTCCTTGCCGAACAGCTTTTTGATGGTCGCGTAATCGGCCGCGCCGGTCTGGCTCAGGCCGGCGGATTTCTGGTAGGCCTTGACGGCCGCCACTGTGGTATCGTCAAACTTGCTGTTGATCAGGGCTTTATAGAACCCCTTGAGCTTCAGCGCCTGCTGCAGGGCGAGTACGTGCTGGCCGCTGCTCCCCTTCTTGGTGGTGGCAGGCACTTTGATCTGCGAGATCTTGGTGATCCCGGCCATCTTGGGATCCGCCTTCTCCGTCGGGGCCGCGCTTTTCCCGAACAAGGCGGCCGCGGCCGTGGAGAGCTTGACGAATTTTTTCATCACATAGCCGTTTCTTCCATTGAACGTGACTTTATAAAAATCCCCGTCTTCGCCGCTGATCTGCACCTCGTCGTCCTTCTTGAAGCGGAGGATCCAGCCGCTGGAGGTGCTGGGGCGCGAGCGGAAGAAGATGTTGTCCTTGACGATCGTACCGGTATAGGTTTTGGCTGCGTTCGCGTTGAGCGGCAGTTCTGCGCACAGCAGGACCAGGATCAGCAGCAGAGCGATTCCTGTTTTGTGGTTTCGCATGATGGCTCCTTTCTTCTGGCGGTCGTGTACGACAGCGGACACCCTGTGTGTCTGCCGTTTTGTATGAACTGTCGAATATTTTACCGCGATTCGGATGGAAAATCAAACAAAAATCCCTGTTTTTACAGAATTTTTACATTATTTGAGAACCGCACCCGTGAGCCCGGCAAGCCATTCGGCGTAGAAAATGCCGATGTCATCAGCGTTTTTCGCGTCGCTTTCCCCTGTATGAAGGGAATGCGCGCCGATGCAAAGATAATAATCCGCGTCCCCATCCTGCGGCGGCTGGGCGTAATCAATGTACGCGCTGAGGTCATCCGCCTGCCCGGCGGTGTGGATCAGGAGGCCGCAGGGGACGCCGTCGCGCTCCCAGAATCTGCCGGCTGAACTCAACTGCTCCGGCCAGGGAGCGAACCAGTCGGCGTAGCGTTCCAGGTTCGTATCCCGGACGATCAGCAGGTCGGCGTCCGTCAGCGTGGAGGCATCCATCATGGCGTAGGAAAAGGGCAGTACGCGGACCAGCCGGATCGGGCCGCGGGCGAGGCCGGTCATCCGGGTCTCAAGCTCCGCCGCGCCCGGCACCTGCGCGTCGACGCAGAGGACGATTTTATGCGCGCGGTCCGTGTCCGTGATCCGCGTGAACACAAAGCCCCAGAACAGCACGCCCAGCATCGCCCAGGTGATCAGCATGGGCGTCAGCCGGAAAATCCGTTTAATCAGCTTCATGCAACACCTCGAAAGCGGTAATGTAGCCCTTCCGGCTGATGACCCGGACCAGGGCGCCGTCCGGGGGCAGCAGCGCCCGCTTGCGGGCGTTCACCCGCAGCCGGACGGCGGGACCGTCCTCCGCTTCCAGCCGGACGCCGAGGACCGGTATGCCGCCGGGGATGGCGGCGGCGTGCGCGTCGGTCCGCAATCGGCCGGCGGCCTCTTCCGTTTCATTACCGTTCCCGAGATGCCGGAGGTGCCGGCATTCCGCACGGGCGTCCCGGTAGCCCAGCCCGACCAGGAGGATCATAGCCCATCCGCCCAGGGTATTCAGCCCGATCACAATCATGAAGCAGGTGCCGGCGTTCAGCGGCCGCACCTGGGTGCATACGGCGGCGCAGCCGGCCAGGCACACAGCCAGGGCGCCGATGCCCCCTGTCAGGAACCGCCTGGCCTGCCGGTCGAAGCGCGACAGCTCGTCGGCGGGATAGATCGAAGTCATGCCGTATCCTCCTCCCTGTCGGTCATCACGGAAAATATGACGGTATTTTATCATGCGCTTGCAAAATATGCAATGTTTACAATGAATGCTCTTGCATTTTGGAAAATTATCGGCTATAATGTCCCTGCCGTTATGCGGATGGGCTCCGTGCGATGCAGCGGTGTGAACCCTGTCAGGTCCGAGAGGAAGCAGCAGTAAGCGCAAGGCGCATG
>CACXEB010000247.1 GCA_902766515.1 uncultured Eubacteriales bacterium | reverse complement strand
TTCCATCCCGCTGACCTCCATCGTGAACATCTACGTGCTCCAGCGCATGACCATGCCCGCTTTCGGCATCAGCGTGGGCCGCTCCACCTCCACCGGCACCCGCGTGCTGAGCTGGGACTATGAGAACCAGGAGTATTTCGCCGGCGCGCTGAGCGACAGCTACAAGGAATACATCCGCTTCTTCTCCAAGCTCTACAAGGAAGGCCTGCTGGATCCCGAGTTCTCCCAGGACGACGCCGCTGCGACCCGCAAGCTGGCGACCGGCCTCTCCATGGCGGTGTATGGCTACTATGATCAGATCGGCGGCTGGGAACAGGCTTCTGAGATCGAAGGCATCGACCTGAACATGTATCCCTCCCTGGCCGGCCCCAAAGGCGCTCACCACCAGCCGAAGAGCTCCGTCGGGAACGGCATTCTGTTCCCCGCCAAGACGATGCAGCGCGCCGACTTTGAACAGGTCGTCCGCAAGATCGACGAGGTCTTCTTCTCCGAAGAAGCTGCCAAGGTCTGGTGCCTGGGCGTTGAAGGCGAAACCTACACCGAAGTGGACGGCAAGGTGGTCTTCAGCGACGACATCATGTCCCATGAGAACCAGGAAGGCATCTACAAGTACATGCAGAACGCCTTCGGCTGCGGCTGCGACGGCACCCAGGTGGTGTGGTACAACGCCCGCGAAATGACGAAGTATGACGAGAACTATTCCCAGATCAACGCGGCTGTGGCAGCCATGGGCGACGTGATCCAGTATGTGCCCGCGACCCCGGCGTTCGATGATGAAGCGGCTGAAGAAGCGTCCCTGCTGCAGACGGCGCTGGCGGATGCGTTCTTCGTCTGGGATGATGCTTTCATGCGCGGCACCAAGGACATCGATGCTGACTGGGCCGAGTATGAAGCCGATCTGAAGAGCAAGGGCATCGATGACTTCGTGGCCCTGTACAACGAGTACAACAAGTATAAGTAAGTCTGGCTGCACCGGACACCGGAGTTTCCGCTGTCCTTCTATGGGAGCCCGCTCAGCGGGCTCCCATACCCTTTTTACCTCGGGAGCCCCGGTCAGGACGGCATCCGGCCGGGCGGCGTTCCGGCACTGAAGACATATTTCATCATCGTTTCCTGAACGAGGAGGCACCTATGCGCGGCAAAAAGCAGGAAGCATCCCCCTATGCCAATAAGATCACCCTCCGCCATTATTTGGGAAAGTACTGGCAGTTTTACGCGATGATGCTGCTGCCGCTGTGCTATTTCCTCCTTTTCAAGTATGTGCCGATGTTCGGCAACATCCTGGCTTTCCGGCACTATAAGCCGCTGGGCGGCCCATACGGAGACCGCTGGGCGGCCGGATACAAGGTATGGCCTGCGCCCTTCCGGTATTTTGAACAGTTCCTGATGAAGCAGGAATTCTGGACGGCCTTTACCAATACGCTGATTATCAGCCTGGAGAACCTGGTCATCAATTTCCCGTTTCCCATCATTTTCGCCATCCTGCTCAACGAGCTCAGACACCTGCGGCTGAAGAAATTTGTCCAGACAGTGAGTTACATCCCGCGCTTTGTGTCGACCGTCGTGGTGATTTCCATCATGAGCGAACTGCTGTCTCCATCAATGGGCATGCTCAACCGCCTTCTGGATCAGCTGTTCGGCGTCGGCAGGATCTATTACATGAACGAACCGCAGTACTTCCGCATGCTGTATATCCTTACGGATATGTGGCAGTTTACGGGCTGGACGGCGATCATCTACCTGGCGGCGATCACCAGCATCAGCAACGATATGTTTGAGGCGGCGCGCATCGACGGGGCGTCGCGGTTCCAGCAGATCATTTATATCACGATCCCCACCATCATGCCGACGATCATGGTCATGTTTATCCTGAACGTCGGGCATCTGCTCTCCCTGGGCTTTGAAAAGGTGCTCCTGATGCAGACGAGCACCAACATGTCCGTTTCCGATATCATCGACACCTATGTCTACCGATATACGCTCGGCTCCTCGTCCCCGCAGTATTCCCTCGGCGCGGCCATTGGCCTGTTCAACGGTGTGATCGGCCTGATCCTGGTATCTTCGGCCAATTTCATGTCCCGCAAGCTGACGGGCAACAGCATTTACTGAGGAGGCGATGACCATGAGTGAAAAAACCGCTGTGAGCCTTCCAAAGCGCCGCATCAAGGAGCATAATCCCGTCCTGAATACGGTGACCTTCATTGTGCTGTCCTTCTCGGTCCTGGCCTGCATCATCCCGTTCCTGTATATCATCGCGATGTCGTTTTCCTCGGCGATCGCCATCACAAACAACCGCGTAGCGCTCTGGCCCGTCGACTTTACGCTGGAAGCCTACAAGAGCATTTACGAGTATCCCAATTTCTTCCGCGCGTACGGCTATACCTTCCTGTACACCTTCTGCGGAACGGCGATTTCCCTGTCCATGATGGTGCTTTTCGCATACCCGCTGAGCAAGGATTGGCTGAAGGGCCAGAAAATCGCCATGAAGCTGGTCATCTTCTCGATGTTCTTCTCCGGCGGCCTCATTCCGAACTACCTGCTGATCAACAGCCTGCACCTGGTCGGCACGGTCTGGGCCATGCTCATTCCGTACGCTATCAACCAGTTCAACCTGATCATCCTGATCAATTTTTTCAAGGGCCTGCCGACGGAGATCGAGGAAGCGGCCGTCATCGACGGCCTCAGCTACTTCGGCATCCTGACCAGGATCATCCTGCCGCTGTCTGGCGCGGCCCTGGCGACGGTCGGCCTGTATACAGCGGTCTTTTTCTGGAACAACTGGTTCGCGCCGCTCATCTACCTGAAGAGCAGCCAGTATCCGGTCATGATGCTGCTGCGCAACATCGTCAACGGACGCACGATGATCGTGGACAACGGCGGCATGGGTGAAAAATCCTCCCTGTCCATCTCGATCAAGTCCGCTGTCATCATTCTGTCCTCCCTGCCGATCATCCTCCTGTACCCGTTCCTGCAGAAGTATTTCGTCAAGGGCATGACGGTCGGCGCGGTCAAGGGATAACCCGAAGCGCTAAATGAAGTCATAAAAACAAGCCTGCAGCCGCAGGCTTGTTTGCTTGTCCGGAACGGTTAATGAACGCTCAGCGCGAAGACCGCTTCATGCAGGCAGCGGCGGAAATCGTTCACGGCCTGGCCGGAAGGCTCCGGATAGAAGAGACGGTTCGTCATCGCGACGACGCCGATATTGTACTCGCTGGAAAAATAGATGCTTGTGCCGGTGAAGCCTGTGTGTCCGCATCCGTGCGGGTACATGACCGTCGTCTGGAAGCCGAGGCCCCTGCCCGGGCTTTCCGGTTGGGTGCGCTGGGCCTGCGCCCACAGGCGCCTGTCCGTGTTCATGTAAAGCTGGCAGAGCTTCTCATAGGCGCGGGCAGTGGCAAACACGCCGGCATGGCCGCTGACACCGTTGAAGAAATAGTGCGCGTTGCCGTCGTTCACGGTACCGACGACCGGCACGCCCGACGGACGCCAGCCATCGAACGGCAGGCCCCTGTCGGCACACATCCCGATCTCCACACCGTCACCATAGCAGGACGGAACGATCTCCCGGCCGGGATCGGGGCGGTAAAGGAATTCGTCCGCTATGCCGAGGGGCCCGGCCAGGTCAAGCTTCAGGCATTCGTCCAGCGGCAGGCCGCGCGTCTTTTCGATCAGCTTGCCCAGGATCATGAAGTTGAGGTCCGAATACACGACCCCGCTGACGGGCAGATGGCCGCGGAGCGCCGCCTTGCAGACGAGCCAGAAATCCTCGCCCCGCCAGGTATAGAACGGGAACCAGTCGGGGATGGTGGAAGTATGCGTCAGCAGCTGGAAGAGAGTCACATTCCCGATGCGGCCTGCCAGCCAGGGATCGGAACGCACCTCATCAAACCGGTCGGCCAGCCGGTCCGTCAGCGCCAGCCTGCCTTCGTCCATCAGCTGAAGGATCTGCGTGGCAGTCGCGATCTTTGTCAGGGACGCCACGTCAAAAAGGGCGGTCTGGGTGGCTTCGCCGGCTTCGGCAGTCGCGAGGGTCTCCGCCCGGTTGAAGACGCGGACCGCCGCGGAGGGAAAATAGCCGAACTGGCTGTAGCGCTCCGTGATATCGCGGATGACGCGGGTCAGGGCTTCAGTGGTCATGGTCATTCAGCCTCCGATCTGATCGTGATGGAGATTACGGCGCCAGGCCGGCAGGCGGATTGATCTCCCTCCGTGAGACAGTCATATTCCGCCATGCGCGGGATGAAACCTGTCCCTACAGTTTCAGCGCCTTCTCCTTGAGGATGAACAGCCGGTTCAGAGCGTCCATGGGCGTCATCGCCAGCACGTCCAGCTGCTGGATTTCTTCAATGAACTCGGTTCGGGTAAAGCCCAGGATGCTCTCCTGCTCGTTTTTGCGCTTACCCTTCGGATTCAGGATGCTCTGGCCGAGGCCGTGATCCGACATGTCATGGACCGTCAGGCGCGCCTCGATCTCCTGCGCCCGGGCCACGACCTCGCGCGGCACGCCCGCCAGGCGGGCGACGTAGATGCCGAAGGATTTGTCCGCGCCGCCGGGGATGATTTTGCGCAGAAAGAGCACCTGCTCGCCCTGCTCCCGCACGGAGACGCAGCAGTTGACGACGCCCGGCAGCTTGCCCTCCAGCTCCGACAGCTCATGGTAATGGGTCGCGAACAGGGTCAGCGCCCCGGACTTGTCCGGGTTCGCCAGGTACTCGACCGCCGCCCACGCGATGCTCAGGCCGTCGAAGGTGCTCGTCCCGCGGCCGATCTCGTCCATCAGCACGAGTGACCTGGCTGTGGCGTTTTTCTGGATGTAGGCCGTCTCGGTCATCTCCACCATGAAGGTGGACTGGCCGCGCGCCAGGTTGTCCGAGGCGCCGATGCGCGTAAAAACGCAGTCGGTCAGCGGGATGTTGGCGCTGTCCGCGGGCACGAAGCTGCCCATGTGCGCCATCAGGACGATCAGCGCCACCTGCCGCATGTAGGTGGATTTGCCCGCCATGTTCGGACCGGTGATGATCTGCATGTGCCGGTCCTCACGGTTCATTTCCGTGTCGTTGGGGATGAAGGGCTCCTCCGTGTTCAGCTTTTCCACCACGGGATGCCGGCCCTCCCGGATTTCCAGCACGCCCGCGTCATTCAGCTTCGGGCGCGTGTAGCGGTTGGTGAGGGCTGCCCGCGCGAGGCTCTGGTATACATCCAGCTGCTTGAAGCCCTGGGCGGTGCGCTGCAGGGCGTCCATGTGCGCGGCCACCTGGCCACGGAGGGCGTCGAACAGCTGGTACTCCAGGCGCTGCGCCTGCTCCTGCGCGCCCAGGATCCGCCGCTCCATGTCGCGGAGCTCCTCCGTCGTAAACCGCTCGGCGTTGGCCAGGGTCTGGCGGCGGATAAAGCGGTCGGGCACCTGCGCGAGGAAGGACTTGGTCACCTCGATGTAATAGCCGAAGACCCGGTTGTACTGGATGCGCAGGTTGCGGATGCCCGTCGCGTCCCGCTCGCGGGCTTCGAGGTCCATCAGCCACTGCTTGCCTTCGGTGTCGGCGCGCCGGTATTCATCCAGCTGCGCGTCATAGCCCGGGCGGATGACGCCCGGATCGTTCGGGGACAGGGGCGCGTCATCAGAGATGGCTGCCTCCAGCATGTCCAGAAGGTCCTGCACGGGATCGAGCATGTCCCGGACCGGCGCCAGGGCAGCGTGTTCCGCGAGCAGGGCGCGCACCGGCTCCGCGCGGCCCAGCGACCGCCGGAGGGACAGGCAGTCCCGCGGATTGAGCGACTGGTAGGAGACCTTGGACAGCAGGCGCTCCATATCGTAGACCTGCTCCAGGTTTTCCCGGATCTCCGCGCAGAGCACGGGGTCCGTCGTCAGCGTCTCCACGGCGTCCAGGCGCTCCGTAATGTCCTCCGCCCGCAGGAGCGGCTGTTCCACCCAGCTGCGCAGCAGGCGGCCGCCCATGGCGGTCACCGTCTGGTCCAGCACGTTCAGCAGCGTCCCCTTGCCGCCCTGGCCGCGGATCGTCTGCGTCAGCTCGAGGTTGCGCAGGGTGTTCTGGTCCAGCGGCATCGTATGGCCGGCGGTCACAAACTGGATGCGGGTGATATGGCCCAGGGCGTTTTTCTGCGTGTCGCTCAGGTACGCCATCAGTGCGCCGGCGGCGCACATGGCCGCCTGGGTCAGGGTGGAAAAGCCCAGCGCTTCCACGCCGGCCGTCTCAAAATGCCCGGTCAGCCGCTGCCGCGCGTCCCGGGGCGTGAAGCGCTGCGGCTGGTACCCGGAAGCCGGCACGCCGCCCAGCCGCTGCAGGACCTCCGGCGCGTTGGTAATGATTTCCGCCGGGGAGATCGACGCGATCGTCCCCCTGAGGTCACGCTCGTCCGCCGGACCCATCCGGACAAACATCTCGCCCGTGGACACATCCGCGTAGGCGTAGCCCGCCTTTTTGCCCGATATGCAGACGCTGAGCAGGAAATTATTGCGTTTCTCGCCGATCGCCGCGCTGTCCGTCAGCGTGCCCGGCGTGATGATGCGGATGACGTCCCGCTGGACCAGACCCTTGGCCTGGCTGGGGTCCTCCATCTGCTCGCAGATGGCGACCTTGTAGCCCTTCTCCACCAGCCGCGTGACGTACGTGTCCACCGCGTGGAACGGCACGCCGCACATCGGCGCGCGCTCCTTGAGCCCGCAGTCCTTGCCGGTCAGCGTCAGTTCCAGCTCCCGGCTGCCGGTCAGCGCATCGTCAAAGAACATTTCATAAAAATCACCGACGCGGAAAAACAGCAGCGGCTCGGGGTTTTCCTGCTTGATGCGCAGGTACTGCTGCATCATCGGAGAAAGGTTGGACATGGATTCCCTCCTGGCGTCAGTCACAGCCGGAGCAGGCGCTGCACGCGCCGCTGCAGCCGCGGGCTTTGGTTCCCTCAGGGTTCAGCGCCTGCTGGAGCGTATCGTTGACCGAGCGCATCATCGCGCTGAAATCCTGCCGCGACTGTTTGACCGCTTTCGCCAGCGGATGCTCCGCGTACCGGGCCTGCAGCTCCTCCAGTTCCCGGGTCCGCGCCATCAGGTCCTCGTAATCCGGGTCGTCCTTGAGGGTCATTTCCTCGACCACGGCACGCTTCTGCTCGTATTCCGCATACAGCTTCGTCAGCTGCTCGTCCTGGTTGGCCGCGTCCTCCGCGGCGCGCATCATAATAAACTCCGGACTGAAGCGCAGGGCATTGGCCAGCGCCTGCGCTTTCTGCATCACGTTTTCAGACATTTCGCAAGGTACCTCTCTCAGTTGATAAACAGTTCCAGCCGCTTATTGTAGTAATTCTGGTTGATGAACAGCATGATGACCGCACCGATGATCGGACCCACGCTATCGCTCAGCAGGCTGCTGAAGGGCAGGCGGGTGACGGAGCTGACCACGATGGTATACAGCACGCCGAGCACCACGTTGATGATGTACAGCACATAAAGCTTCGACGGCGCACCGATCTTGAATCTGGCCAGTTCAAAGCGCACATAGATCATGTACGCCGTCAGCGCCAGCAGGGCGATCCCGTAAATGACGTCGACCGTTTTCATCCCACTGTATACCGTGTAAACCTGGGCGGCCTGATTCCCATACTGCGTACCGTTCAGGCAGGCCACAGCGTTGCTCAGGTTCAGCACCGCTCCTGCCCACAGGGCAAAATAGATCAGGAATTTATGCCACTTCAGCTGGTAGTTTTCAGGAGAAGGTGCCGGCGGTACGGGCTTTCCGAAATTTTCCATAAAGTCGCCTCCGTTTCTGTGAAAATCAGTATGACGCGCGGGCTTCGCCCACCCCGTCCGCGTCACGGTATTGACGCACGTGTAAGTATAATCACAAATTTCATCCATGTCAACGCGTCATACTGAATGAAAATCCACCGGACTCCCGCATGCGAAGAGCCGGAAGGATCGACGATCCTTCCGGCTCTGAGCCAACATTCTCTTATGTCACATAACAGCTCGCATTCAATTCTGTAGCATACTCAAAAATCACACAACAGCGGGAGGCCGAAGGCCGAACCGTCGTCTCCATCCCATAGCCATCCACCCCCACAGCCCAGCGGCGTACCCACCTGTCCTCTGCGGCACGGAATCCCGGAGTCCGCCGGTTCACCCGGCGGATGAGGCCG
>CACXEB010000246.1 GCA_902766515.1 uncultured Eubacteriales bacterium | reverse complement strand
GTTGTCTTTCCTGCTGATTGGATTCTTCGCTATCCGCTGCGCGGATGCTCAGAATGACAGTGATTGTTGTGTCCGGAAATGCTTGTGGTTGCAGGCGTTTCATGCGTCTTCGGGCTGTCGCGTTTCAGTTGCGATTCATGCTTGCTGGCACGTTGTCGGTGACCTTTGTCAACTTGTTGACCACGCCACCGGTTTTCCGTTCCCCATTCCAGACCGCGCAGTTCTCTCCGCGCTTGCCGACTGACGCAAACACACAACAAATTATCCCTAAGCCACCCCCCACCTGTCATGTTGAGCATCCGCGCAGCGGATAGCGAAACATCCAATCAGCGTGTAAGGATACAGATAAAGGAAGCACTCACGAACGCACAACGGGTTGATATAATAAGCCAACTGTCGCCTTCCGACTGTCTCCCTGCGCTTCAACACCAATCCTGCGCTCGCTTTACAGGTCAGGAAGGGACAGGGACGGCTGCATCCTGTGGAGCGTACGCTGATCCGTAACCGGGGGATCCGTCAGGTACGCATGTACGCGAAAATCGGCCCGGAAAGTGTTCTATAGCGTTTTCCGAATACCTGCGTTTGTTTCATTCTCCCAGCATCGTCATCAATATATCCCCGTTTTCCTTCAGCCAACGGTCCTGAGCCCAATAGTCTGGGAACACGCGGAGCACCTCCGCGTAGAAGCGCTCTGAATGGTTCATCTCCTTGCGGTGACAGAGCTCATGCACGACCACGCTGTCGAGGACGGCGGGCGGGGTGAGCATCAGCAGGCAGTTGAAGTTCAGGTTGCCTTTGCTGCTGCAGCTGCCCCAGCGCGATCGCTGGTTGCGGATCGTGATCCTGCCGTAGGTGACGCCGACGAGGGGCGCGTAGTGCGCGACACGTGCCGGGATCACTTCCAGCGCCCGCTGGGCGAGCGCCCGGACCTCGTCCGGGGTCAGCCGGTGGACGCCCGCTTTCGCCTGCTCACGCGCCTGGGATTTCGTCAGGTGGGAATTGATCCAGTCCCTGTGCGCCAGCATGAAGCGGTTGATGTCCTCGTTGGTCGCATGCAAAGGCGCGCGGATGATCAGGCGGCCCTCTTTGATCTGTACCGCGAGGGTCTTGCGGTCGCTCCGGATCACCTCAAACTTCATGCGCCTGCCTCATTTCGCCTTCCTGCCGTTCGGCCGCCGCATCTCGCGGTAGAGGATGTCCGAAAGCGTGCTCATGATGGCGTTGTACTTGCTCTGGTCCTCAAACAGGGAACTGTAGGTCTCCTGGGATTCCATATAGCTGGTCTGCGCTGCATCGCTGAAGGCCTGGGGGAAGATGCTCTCGGCGAAGATCTGCGGGTCGGACGAGACCGCCATGTTGGCCAGGCGGGTATTGCCGCGCAGCTTGTCAGCCAGGGCGTTGATCATCACCCGGTCGGCGTCGGTGAAGTTGCCCTTATATTTCTCATTGATCCGCTCGATGATCTCGTCCAGCGGATCCTTTCCTTCGGGCTTGGACCCGCCCTTCGGTTCGGCCGGGGTCCATATACCGTCGCCCTCGCCGAGGCTGATGTCGCCCTCGAAGGTTTTCTCCAGCTTGTACATCTCCAGCTTCAGCATCTTCTCAATGTCTTCCATATGTACCGGCTCTACAGGGAGCATCCCGACGAGGAAGGAGCAGTAGACATATTCCCGGTGCAGGTCCTTGTCAAACATCCGGACGACCTGGGAGACATACCGGTACCATTTGCAGAAGTTGCGCATGGCGCGGCGGATCTTGTAGCGCTCGTCAGCGGACTTCTGCTGGTAGCGCTCCACGGCCGGCAGCAGCTTGCTGGCCAGCATGCCCTGTGCGCTGCTGCCCTGCGCGCCCTCGGCAAAGTAGACCTCACAGAACCGGAGGATGTCCATGTCCCCGTAGATGGCGTAGCCGCGGAGCTCCCGCTGGACCCCGTACAGCAGGTCGGCATTGACCTCATCCTCCAGGAAGGTCTCATGGTAGAACACCTGAAAGTCCGCCTGCACGTCCGCCTGCTCGTTGGCAAAGTCGAGCACGAAGGTGTCATGTTTGCCGGGACAGGTGCGGTTCAGGCGGGAGAGGGTCTGCACCGTCTTCACGCCGCGCAGCTTCTTATCCACGATCATGGTGTGCAGCAGCGGCTCGTCGAAGCCGGTCTGGTATTTTTCCGCGACGATGAGGATGTTGAAGTTGTCGTGGAATTCCTGCTTGGTCTGGGTTTCCTGGATATGGCTGCCATCCGGGCGCGTGTTCAGTCCGGATTCCGTATAGGTTTCATCCCCGAGGATGACTTCGCCGGAGAAAGCCACCATCGGCTTCACTTCGGTATAGCCCTGCTCCTCCGCGTAGCGCCGGATCGCCTGGAAGTACAGCACCGCTGCCGGACGGGAAGCGGTAACCACCATCATCTTGGCGCGGCCGTTGATCTTGCCGCGCGTGGTGGACATGAAGGTCTCCACGATGATTTCCGATTTCTGCCGGATGTTTTCCGGGTGGAGCTGCTGGTATTTCTTGATGACCTTGCTGGCCCGGGAAGCGGGCACCTCCGGGTTGTCCGGGGTGGAGTTGGCGATCTTGAAGCAGGTTTTGTAGGTCATGTAGTTCTGCAGCACGTCCAGGATGAAGCCTTCCTCAATGGCCTGGTGCATGCTGTAGATGTGGAAGGGGTGGAACTGCCCGTTTTCGTCCTTTTCGCCGAACATCTCCAGCGTGGTGTCCTTTGGGGTCGCGGTGAAAGCGAAGAAGGACAGGTTCCTGTGCTTGCCGTGGGCGATCAGCTCCCTGACCAGCCTGTCCTGCGGATCGACCTTGTCCTCTTCAATGCCCTCGATCTCGGCATACTCGCGGAGGGACTCCCGCAGGTCGGCCAGCGCGGTCTTCAGCTTCATGGCGCTGCTGCCGGTCTGGGAGGAATGCGCCTCGTCGCAGATGATCGCGTAGTTGCGGCCGTTGGCGGCGTCCACCTGCTCATAGATCACGGG
>CACXEB010000245.1 GCA_902766515.1 uncultured Eubacteriales bacterium | reverse complement strand
TTCGGCGTCCGCACCACCTGGGTGCCGGTAAACCAGATCAGGTCCGGCGTCCACTGGTCCATGCCCAGCCGCGCCAGCAGCGGCGCGTAGCAGCACATGACCACCACGTCGCTGTTGCGCTCGATCCCGGTCAGGTACGCCGCTTCGCACAGGGCGCTGTACAGGCTGTTGGGCCGCCGCCCGGCCGCGGCGGGCTCATGCGCGGCGTATTCGCCCAGGAAGACCTTCGTCCGCCGGGGATAAGCGTCATACCGGTGCGTATTGCGCAGGAACCAGCCCGGTTCCATGTAATAGTGCTCGTCCGCCACATCGTCGGGGAAGGAGCGCAGGATCCGCGACCGGCTGGCATTGAACAGGCCGCCGTCCGCCACCGGCCCGCAGGCCACGATGCAGGTGATCTGCGGACAGGCCGCCTTCACAGCGCCTTTGATCTGCTCATACCGGCTGAAATAGACGTCCGCCCAGTTTTCGTTGCCGATGGCGAGGTAGCGAAGATCGAAGGGATCTGGATGGCCCATCTCGCACCGCAGCGCACCCCATACGGTCTCCCGGCCGCCCAGGGCGAACTCCAGGAGGTCCAGCACATCCCGCGTCCACGCTGCCAGCGCCTCCGCGTCCATCGGGGCTTCGAAAGGTTCCCGGGCCTGGCAGAGCAGTCCGCTGCCCACGACCGGCAGCGGCAGCGCGCCCAGCTCCTCGCACAGGCAGAAGTATTCGTAGAACCCGATCCCGTAGCTCTGCATATAGCCCCAGGTGTTCCAGTTTTCCTTCCGCTGTTCCACGGGGCCGACGGTGTCCTTCCAGCGGTACAGGTTATCCCACACCCAGGATCCCTCCGCCACGCAGCCGCCGGGGAAGCGCAGGAAACGGGGATGCAGCGCCTTCAGGGCCTCCACCAGGTCGCACCGAAGCCCGCCGCCGGGCCAGGACGCGCCGACCCGGTCCTGCGGCATCAGGGAGGCCATGTCCACATCCAGGACAGCAGCGCCGTCCACGGTAAAGGTCAGGCACGCGTCCTCCGCCCCGGCAGCGGCCGTCAGCACGCCGCTGTGCCGCGCCCAGCTGTCGCCCGGCGTCCACCGGACCGTGTCGCTCAGCGGCGCGCCCGTCTTGGTGGTCAGGGCCGCCTCCACGCAGCCCTCCCCCTCCAGGCGGCGCAGCCAGAGGGACACGTCATACCGGGCGCCCGCTTCCACGCAGATGCCGCCCCGGAACGCGCTGCCGCCATAGCCCATGTTCTGGAAGGCGTACCCCGCGCTTTCCGCCTGGACATGCATGTAGCAGGGGTTGTTTTCATGCAGCGGGTCCGCCTCCTCCAGCGCGGCCCTGCCATTCCCGCCGGCCAGGGCGTTGAACTGCCAGCCGGTCAGGTGCTGGTACCGGGAAGGCCGGGTCAGGTCCTCGTACTCAAAGGAGCGGTTCTGCAGCAGCTCGGCATACAGCCCGCCGTCGGCGGCATGGTTGATATCCTCAAAAAACAGCCCGTACAGGGTGTCGCTCATCGCATGCACCGGTGTGTCCGCGTCGCAGACCAGCGTCTCCCCGCGGGCTGCCCCGGGCAGGAGCAGCAGAAGCTGCAGGATCAGGAACAGTGAAAGCATTCTGCGCATGGTCAACGCTCCTTTGTAATCAAAAGCAGAATGGGAGGCGCAGCGGGGCTGCGCCTCCCTTGGGGTCGTTGCAGACAGTATCCGGATTATTCCGGCTGGCCATAGACGCCGTAGAAGACTTCCATGGCCTGGTCATAGTACTGACGGCCGGCTTCGGCGAGCTTGTCGGTATAATCGTAGGGATCGACAGTGCCGGCGGCGATGGCACCTTCGATGCCGATGGTGCCGTTGAAATCAGAGCCGTGGTAGTAGTTGTTCACGAAGGAAGCGAAGCCGGGGATGGAGCGGCTGCCCCAGGTGACGGGGTTCTGGATGCCGTCGATGAAAGCGGCCCAGTCATTCCAGTAGCCGAGGTCGGGCATGAGCGCCACATAGGCGTCACGAACTTCTTCATCGGTGATCATGGGCAGGCAGTTCGGCACGTCATACGCTTTATCGCCATTGGCCCAGGTCAGGACGGGGAACAGCTCGCAGCGCGCGAGC
>CACXEB010000244.1 GCA_902766515.1 uncultured Eubacteriales bacterium | reverse complement strand
GCAGCAGTTATCCACATAGACCGTCATATCGATCTTCCCCTCGCGGGCCTTCAGCGGCATGGTGATCTTCGGCGGGAGCTTCAGCAGTTGGCAGTAGGGCAGCGCGGACCGGTCCAGCGTCAGGCGGTCGCCCTGCCACGTCAGGGACACCCGCTCGTCCCGGTCCTCCATCACGTTCAGCGTGACGCTGTCCGCCTGGGCGACCTCCGCGCGGAGATGGATCTCCGCGTGCCGGGCACCGGCGTTTTCGAGGACGGCCCGGCCGCCGTCGAGCACGGTGTCCAGGGCGCGCCTTTCTCCCCGCAGCGACAGCAGTCCCGGCGCGGGCGCCTGCGTGATATGGCCGTCCGATGCGTCCAGCACCCGCGGCAGCGACATCATGCCGCTCCAGCCGTGGCCGAGCAGCGCCGTGGGATACTCCGTTTCCCAGGAAGCCATCCAGCCGACGACGACGCTTTTGCCGTCTTTCCCCACGCAGGTCTGGGCCGCGTAGAATTCGCGGCCATAGTCCAGCTGCTGCCACAGGCCGACGGAGAAGGCCGTTCCCGCCGGATTGAGCTGCCCCAGCGCGTACAGCACCGGCCGCGGCCGTTTGGCGGTGCGGGGGTTCCGGTCGACCTTGGAATACAGCACACCCATCTGTCCGCCCACCGTGAACACATCCGGGCACTCCGGCATGACGCCTTCCGTGCGGCAGAAGACGCCTTCATAGCGCCAGTTCTCAAGGTCCGGCGAGGAGAAACAGACCAGCTGCGGGCCCGTGCAGTGCTTGGCAGCCATCACGGCGCGGTAGCCGTCCGCCGTCCTGAACAGCTTGGGATCGCGGAAATCCTTGCGGACATAGCCCGGCGGCAGCAGATCGAAGGGAATGACCGGGTTCCGGTCCGATTTGCGGATCTCCTTCCCATCGAAATGGGCATAGCACTGCTGCTGCAGGCCGCCGTGCTCGCTCACGCCGGTATACAGCAGGTGCGCGCCGCCGCGGCCGTCCGGCAGGGCTGTTCCCGAGAAGCATCCGGCCTCGTCATAGGGCTTGTCCGGCGCCATCGCCACCGGCAGGTCTTCCCAGACCGCCAGGTCTCCGGAACGCCAGTGTCCCCAGTGCATGTCATTCCATTTGGCCTCATAGGGATAGTGCTGGTAGAACAGGTGATAATGCTGCCCGTCGAAGAAAAAGCCGTTCGGATCGTTGATCCAGCCGATCGGCGCCACGGCATGGAACCGCGGCCTGTACCGGCGGTTGACCGTATCCCTGTTCTGTCCGATAAACTGATTGGCCGCTTCCAGCAGCCGCTCCGGATTCTGTCGTCTGTTCATCGCTGCACCCTTCATATTTCTTTTATTTGTTGAGCTCCCGCATGGTCAGGTTTTCAAAGGTGGCCTCACCGTCGCTCACATAGATACCCCACGGCCTGCCCGGCATCCGGTAGATGCGGGTGGAAAGGGCTTCCCGGTGATCCAGGAAGAACACGGCCACATCGTTGTCGATGAGGATGTCCAGGTGGTAGCGCCGGTTGGCTGTTTCGATCTTCCGGCTGATCCGGCTGCTCTCGATCGCGTAGCGCATGCGCGCCACCGTGATGCCGTCATAGCGCAGCAGGCCGAACTTCATGTCCAGTTCCACCGCGAGGGCCTGCAGGTGTTTCGCGCTGCCGAAGGAGAACCCGGCTGCCCGCGCGCCTTCGGACACGGTGACATCCGCGGAGATCAGGACCGGTTTCTCCGGCAGGGCGTCGAATACGATGCCGCCGCCGTCCCGGTCCGCCGTGATCGTGGCCCGGTCGCCCTCCGCGCTGCCGGTCGCCGAAACCAGCTTGCCGTTCAGCTGCACCGGCTCGCCGAAAGCGTCCCGGATCGTGTCCGGCAGATGGATGGACAGCCAGCCGTCCGCGTCCTGGGCCATCTCAAACACCGCCAGGTTGCCCGCCCAGTCCCATGCGGACGTGTCCTTGAACTCGCCGGAATAGCCGCCCCGCGTGGCGATCCAGCCGCAGAGGTACCGCTTGCCGTTCAGGACACCGGTTTTCGCGGCATAGAACGCGTGGCTGTCAAAGGCTTCCATCGGCGGATGCTCCCAGGGGCCTTCCAGCGACCGGGCGCGCACATACCGGGTGACCCAGTCGGTCGAGTATATACAATACCACCAATCGCCCCATTTGAAAAGGTCCGGGCATTCACAACTGGACGTGCCGGGCGTGACGAGCGGCTCCATCAGCTCCCAGTGGGACAGGTCTTCGGAACAGTACCTGGCGACGACCGCCTTCCCGTCGCGGACCGCCATGATCAGCAGCCAGTACTCGCCCGCTTCCTCATTCCAGAACAGGAAGGGATCCCGGAAGTCCTCAATGCTGTAGCCTTTTTCGGGAGACGAGGTAAAGGTCTCTTCCTCCAGCTTGGTAAAATGCACGCCGTCCTGGCTGACCGCGTGCCGTATGTATTCACGCGGCAGCCCGCGGCTGAAAAAGCGCGGGTTGTTGCCCGTGTAAAACGCGTGGTATGTGTCGCCGATCCGGGTCACCGAGCCAGTGCCCAGGGCGAGGTCATAGTCGTTGATATTGGAGACGGGGATCGCTTCCCCCAAGTATTCATAATGCACGAAATCATCGGTCACAAAGCTGTGGAACGGATGATAGGTCGGCGCGCCGTCGCGCCAGTCCTGCAGATAAAACAGCCGCAGCTTGCCGGACGCTTCGTCCCCCAGCATGGGCATGACGTCGCCGACCCAGCCCTGGGGCGGCTTGGCGAAGAGGGTATACTCCGCCGTGTGGATGTCCCAGCTGCTTTGGGCAGGAAAATCTCTGGTATCGTGGAGCAGGATCTCGCCGCAGGCCGCGCCTATGCACTGTGTGCCGATCATGAGGCCCGCGCCGATAGAGGCCAACACTTTTTTCATATCCATCATTTCTGCCCTCCCGGCTGTGATAAGGCGCGGAGCCGCCGTTTTCGCGGCGGCTCCGCAGAGTCATTGCAACAAAGCTTGATTCAGCAGGGATCAGTTGCTCATGGTGGACTCGTAGCCGGCAGTGATCTGCTCAACCGCCTTGGTCAGGAAGTTGATGACGGGCTCGTTGGAGCGCAGGCCGGTGAACACGGTCCAGTTGTTGTCCCAGTACTGGTCGATGCCGATCGGCACGAAGTGCGCCTTGGCGGCCAGCTCGTTCATCTTGGCCACGTTCTCAGCGCCGTAGCGGGCTTCGTTGGCGTTCTTGTCGCTTTCGATCTTCATCTGAGCGCTCATCTCAATGAACTTGGCCGCAGCTTCCGGATGCTCGGAAGTGATGCCGATGCACCAGCCGGTCACGCCAGCCAGGCAGACATCGCCTTCACCGGAGGGACCCTTGGGCATGGGCACCCAGTCCACTTCGAAGGGCAGTTCGCCGTTGATCTGCTTGTTCAGGTACGCATAGGCAAATTCAAGGCTCATGGCCAGCTTGCCGTTGTTCCAGCCGGTGGTGAAGGCATCGTTGCCGCTTTCCGGCCACATGCACTTATCCACCGTGTAGCACTCCTGCAGGAAGGTCATCGTCTCGATGCCGGCATCGGTCAGGTAGCCGCTGGAGATGGTGCCGTCCGCGTTGTAGATCAGGTTGCTGGTGCCGTTGGAAGCCAGGAAGGACACATAGTCCGTATCCCAGTAGCCGAAGCCGAACTGGTCGTCTTCACCGTCGTTGTCGGTATCGACCGTCAGCTCGTTGGCGACGCGGCGGAAGTTTTCCCAGGTCCACTCACCGGCTTCATACAGGTCCTTGGGCAGGTCGACGCCGTTGGCTTCGAACATGTCCACGTTGTAGTACATGACCAGCGGAGACACGTCGTTGCCGGCTGCATAGGCCTGGCCGCCGAAGGTGAAAGCGTTGGTGACGCTCTCATAGAAGCAGTCCTTGCTCAGGTCGATGTACTCGCTGATGGGCTGGACGATCTTGCGGGCGGGATAGACCGGGAAGGACTGGTCATTCGCCTGCACCAGGTCGACCGGCTCGCCGTTGCCGACGCGGCTGGCAGCGGTGGAGAGCATGTCGCCCCATTCCACGGCGATGACGTTGACCTTCACGCCCGTCGCGGCTTCGAACTCAGGGATCACGCTCCAGACGGGATCGAAGGCATCGGGGTTGGCCGCGATGTTGTTCTTGTACGTCTCTTCCGTGTTGTACCAGATGATGTTGATGGTGTCTTCAGCCAGCGCGGGGATCGCGCACAGGCTCAGCAGCATCACCAGGGCCAGGAGAACAGACAGGGTCTTTTTCATGGGGATACCTCCTTGAAAAATATGATTGATCAGGCATTGCTGCCTTGGATCCGAAGGGAAAGGGAACCCAGGGAAACGCTGATTCAATGAGGTGGTTAGATGGCGCATGGATGATTTGGTATGATGAAGCCGTATGAAGCGGGACGCAGCAGCGCTGCGTTGAGCGGAATGAGGCAAAATCAGGCCGAATCAGACATGTGCCGGATATACCGCCGAATGAATCAGCGGTTCCCAGATTACTTGATGCCGATATGCTCGATGGAATCGGCCAGGAAGCGCTGCGTGAAGATGAACACAAGCAGCGTCGGCGCGGCGGTGAGCAGACAGCCCGCCTGCATGCGGGTGACGATCTTTTCCGGGTTGGAGCCCAGCTGGACGCCGGCCAGCGCGGAGACCTGGGACAGGTCCATGCGCAGCATGGAGAGGGCGGTCATGATAGAGCGATTGTCCGATCCCAGGAACTG
>CACXEB010000243.1 GCA_902766515.1 uncultured Eubacteriales bacterium | reverse complement strand
TGCCACCGGTCAGCTCATCATACGCAAACACCGGGGCATCCGACAGCGCAGCCGGATCATCATTCCGGACAGCCGCGTCCTCATACGTGCACGCCCTCGCGTCATCCCACTCGCAGATGTATCCGCCCGGCCTGGGATTCAGGTTCTCTCCTTCAATATCGCTGTCATTCCACTGCTGATTTTGATAGGAATTGATATAGTTTTCATTCGACCGGTAATTATCCGGCTGTCCATACGCCCAGTTGAAATAAACGAACTCTTCCCCGGTTACCCAATGCCACTGCCGATTCTCGTCTGCATACCCGCCATACCACAGATGGTCCCCATTGGGATACAGGGTGGTGATAAACGCATCCTCTTCCGCGGAGGTGATCGTCACCAGGTGTCCGCCCATCGCTTCGCAGGCGGCTTTGGCCGCTTCCCAATTCATGACATCGTAAAACACACGATAGGCGTGCGCCGGAGGCACGGCGTCGCTCATCCGGAAGGCGATCTCCTGCGGCTGACCGTTCACCTGGACCAGCAGCGCTGTCTCATCATCCCCGCTGACCGCTACCATGTACGGCAGCCGGAACACCAGCCGGACCGTCTGCGTCTCCATCGGCGCGATCTGTTCCCGTGCGGTTTCCACCTGCGCGTCGAACTGATACAGCAGCTGATACGTGAGCGCCGCGCTGACGGCGGCCGCTGTTTCCAGCGTATCCGACGTGTTGTTGAACAGCTCGCCCTCCAGCACCAGGTACCGGTATGCGGCATTCTGTTCACCGTTCCAGGAAAGCGACAGCATCGGCTTCACATTCTGCAGCACCATCGCTGATCCGGCGTCTGCCGCCGCGGGCGTAAAGCCCATCGCCATCGCCTGTTCCGCGACATCGATGCTCGCCAGGTACTCCGCGCCGCTGACCAGAAGATGCAGCGCCACGCGTTCCGCATCCGCCGCCACCGCGCCCGGCAGACGGAACACGAGCCTGCCGGTCGTCTCCTCCAGCATGCCAAGCGTATCCTGGCCAAGCGTAAGCTCCCCGTCATAGCGGAACGTTTTGTCGTACATCAGGAAAGCGGACAGCTGGCCGTCCAGGCTGATCGCGTCGAAACTGTAATTGGCCAGCCCAAAGTCCAGCCGCAGGTACGCGTAGCCCTCTTCCGACTCCCCGCTCACCGGGTGCGCCGTCTCAAGCCGGATGTCCGTAAACTTGAGCATCAGTCCTTCCTCATTGCCAAAGTCCGCCAGCAGCAGTTCGTCCGCCGGCAGGATCACATCCAGATCCGACAGCAGACCCAATCCCGAGAGCCCCTCCGCCGCGGCAAAAGCCGTCAGGCAGACGAGGCAGAGCAGGACGGAAACGGTTTTTCTGAACATGGCATACCCTCCTTGATTATCATTCGTTTTACAGACCATCAGGGAAACGGTTTATACGCGACGTCTTCCGGCACCAGGGATACGTCGTCCCACTCGCAGATGAACGTTTTCTCCGTGGTGCGGCTGGAATCATTCCAGTAAGTCCCTGAATAGGTATCCAGGCAGTCCTCGCTGCCGCCGCTGTTGTTCGGTTCGCTGCTGCCCCAATTGGTATATTCAAACGGCTCATCCGTCACCCAGTGCCAGACGCGTTCCATGTCCGCGTATCCCCCATACCAGGGATGGTCATTCACACGGAACAGAGTCTCCACGAAGGCCTCTTCCTCAGCGCTGGTGATCGTGACCAGATAGCCGCCCATCGCTTCGCAGGCCGCCTTGGCAGCATCCCAGGAGCTGGCTTGCCGGATCTGGCTGTATGCGTGCGAAGCCGCCTTGCATTCGCTGATCCGGAAGCCGCTGTCCGCCGGCTCGCCGTTGACCGTCAGGGACAGGACCACTTCCTCGTCCTTGCCGTTCAGCACCATGGCAGGCACATCGAACGCCAACCTCGCGCTGCCCACCGTCAGCGGCGCGAGCACAGCGCCGGAATACGTGATCACCGGATCGAAGGTATAGCGGGTACGGAAGCTCAGCACTGCCTGCAGCGTCCCTTCGAGCGCGGCCTCCGCCGCACCGCGGTTGATGACCGCCAGGTCTACGATCAGCCGACGGTAATTCGCGTTGCTGCCTTCGGCATGGCTCTGGAAGGCACGGACCGATGCCGTCCTGCACTGCAGCCCCTCCCGGGCCGTCAGCTCATCAAACCGGAATTCCGGATCGGCCTGCAGGCATGCGCTGTCCGCATCCATCGTCGCGCAGTCCTCGTACGGGCAGAGCGCTGCGTCCTCCCATTCGCAGACATAACCCGTCAGCGTGGACGACGTCCCGCTGTAATCGTTCCACTCCTTATTATAATAAGAGCCCAGG
>CACXEB010000242.1 GCA_902766515.1 uncultured Eubacteriales bacterium | reverse complement strand
TGTAAAAGGGCCTGCGGCCTGCCCGTGCCTGGCAGCCGGAGAGCACGATTTCCCGCACCGTAGCGGGAAAATCCTTCTGGATGGCCGTCTGCTGCGGAAGATAGCCGATTTCGGTCTGGCTGAGCCCTTCGCCAAACGTGATGCTGCCGCTGATGGGCTTCTGCAGGCCGAGAACCGTTTTCATCAGCGTGGATTTGCCGGAGCCGTTTTCTCCGATGATACAAAGGTAATCCCCCTGATGGACCTCGAAGCTGACATCCGACAGCACAGGGTGGCCATCATATCCCAGGGTGACGTGCTCGCATTGAACCAATGCCATCGTGATACCTCCAAAGGGCGCGGGACAGGGATCATCGCTGTCCCGCGCCTGAATCAATCAGTTCAGCGCTTCTTTCAGCACATCCAGGTTGGCCTGCATGATGGAAAGATAGGTTGCGCCCGCCTGGACGTCCGCCGCGGTGACGCCCTGCATGGAATCCAGGGTCAGCAGCTTCTGGTTTCTGCCGGAGGTGGCCTGGATCACAGTCTCCGCGATCCTGCGTTTCGTACCCTCAATGGTCAGGACGGCGGGCAAACCCAGTTCATCCACCTTCTGCGCCAGGAACACGATGGTCTGGAAGCTGGCCTCCACCTCCGCGGAGCAGCCGGAAAACGCGGCATAATAAGCCAGGCCGTAATCATCCGCGAGATAGCGGAACGGGAAACGGTCGCCGAAGAGGATGGTCCTGCATGCGGCCTGCTCCACCGTTTCAGCATACTGCCTGTCCAGCGCGGAAAGCGCTTCGCAGTAAGCCGCCGCGTTGGCCTGATACGCCTCCGCATGGGCGGGATCGGCGCCGGCCAGCTTCAGGGCGATGGTATTGACCAGGTGCTGCGCGTTGCGGAGCGACAGCCAGACATGTTCATCGGCTTCCTGCCCGTGCTCATGGTCATGATCATGTTCGTCATGGTCGTGCTCATCCTCGTCATGATCATGGTCATCGTGATCGTGCTCATCCTCGTCATGGTCATGCCCGTGCTCCATGCCTTCCACGATCTCTTCCATCCTGACGGCATCCCCCAGGCTGTCGAGCAGGCTGATGACGATCATATCGGGATTGACGGCTTCCCGAAGCGCGTCCTCCACCCACTCATCCGATTCGCCCCCGACATAGATAAACACATCGCAGGCGGCGACCTTCATGATGTCCGCCGCGGTGGGCTGGTAGCTGTGCAGGTCAACGCCGCTGTCCAGCAGCATGGTCAGCCCCACCCGGCCGGTATCGCCGGCCACCTGGCGCACCCAGTCATAGATGGGGAAGATAGTGGTCACGACGCTCAGCTTCCTTTCTTCAGCAGCCGCGTCAACGGTGCCCATGGAAGCTGTCAGAAGCGCAAGGCTGAGTATGACGGCAAAGAACTTATTCAGTTTCATGTATTTTCCCTCCGATATGCTTTGATTCACTGGAAAAGGGTATAAAAAAACAGGGACAGCACCAGCGGGGGTCACGTCTGGCAGGCAGACGGATCCCTGTGCGTATGGCTCCCTGTGATTCCCTGTTCAGTTAATTATTGAGCCGGATCTTCCAGCTCACCAGCGTACCGGAGACGGGCTGACTGAACCGCCGCGGTTCGCGGCGGGCACATTTTCCCCGCAGGAGGAAAAACAGCGCCAGCAGGATCAGGACGGCCAGTCCCATCGCGCGAAGGAGGTCCATGTGGACCGCGATCATCCGGCAGATGGGGCAGCCGTTACCCGCGCAGTCATGTCCGGCTTCATGCACGATGAAGGCGGAAGAAACGGCCAGTGCCAGCACGAGAACGACGCAGAGCAGCGCGGCGATGTGCCTCCGGTTCGTCATGGTCCGTTTCCTCCTTTCATCGATGATGGATATGATTCCTGATCAGGCCTTCCGGCACTGATCACAAATCCCGTAAAACACCGTCTTTCCGGCGTTCCAGGCAAACCCGTGATGCTCAAGGAGATGGGTCTGGACCTCCCGGAGTTCATCACAGTCCAGATGGATCAGCCTGCCGCACACGTCGCACCTGCAGTGAAAATGCGACGCGCACTGCTGATCCTCCGCATAGGCGTAGCAGGCGCATTCACCCGGCCCGATCACATACTTCCGGACGCTGCCCTCCTGGACAAAGCGCTCCAGCTGCCGGTAGATCGTCGCCGTGCCGATGGGTCTCTCCTGTCCGGCAAAATGCTCCCTGATCTCCGCAGCCGTATGATGCTGGCCGGGGGTGGTTTTCAGATACGTCAGGAGTTCTTCCTGGGCCCGTGTACGATAGGTCGTTTTGTTTCCCATCCGTTCTCCCTCCTGCCGGAATTTGAAAACCGTTCTCAATTATAGACGGACGGGCATGATTTGTCAAGGCATTCTGACAGGATTACTCGACCCGCAAATTGTATTCCTTCATCATGCCATGCGCGCCGAAGATCTTCCAGCTGCCCGCCCCGAGCCGCTGCAGGATGGCGCTGCGCTCCGCGGCGCAGAGGGCGGGATCGGTATCCACAGAGGTCATCAGGACCGGCGCGTATCGGTTATAGGCAGCCTGCTCAGGGGTCATGCCGTGTACATTGACGTATATGTCCCCGGTGAACGCGAGGTGGTGACGGTAATCGATCAGGACCGTTTCCCCCCGCAGATGGCCGCCCTTGCCCTGCCAGACCTCGAAATGCAGCTCCCCGAAATCGAAAAATCCCATCTGTTCCAGCGGATTTTCCTGCTCTCCCTGGGTATCCCATACGGCCCGGATCTTTCCGGGTTCCGGCGGGCGGTAGTAGGTCAGCGTCTTGCAGATGCTGATATACGGCCTGTGCAGGGGATTCTGCTCGCGGTACCCGTCCTTCCCCTGGTATTCCAGTTCCAGGCAGGTTTTGGTCTTCCGGCTGGCCAGGACCTCGTCGAACAGGGGCAGCAGGCCGCAGTGATCCACGTCCGCGTGGGTAATGAAAATCCGTTTCGCCATCCGGTCGTATTCCGGGAGCAGACTGCGGAACAGGGCCTGCATCTCCTGCCGGTACAGCGCGTACCCGCAGTCAATGAACAGCGTTTCCCCGCCGCTTCTCAGGATCGCCGTATTGCTGCCGCAGGGCGGCTCGATCAGGATGACCTCCGTGCTCTCCGCGACCGGATGCCGGGTCACCCGGGGGCGGAACGCATCCCCCCGGCTGATGGAGAGCAGCTCCGCAAACCGGCTGATGCTCTCAAATGTCTTGAAGGGTGAAAGCCCTTTTTCGTCCAGCATCTGCATCACCAGGTTGGAATTGACCAGCAGGGTGTCGCGGTTTTCCTCCGGCAGGCCGGTCAGCTGCATCAGGCCGGACACAAATGACTGGTAGAAGATGCTGTTGTCAAACACGCGCTCGGAATGGTTGTAATCCAGCACCCGGACAGGGCACAGCTTCTGCGCCTCGCGAAGGAATTCCTTCAGGGTCTCCCCGTCTTCCATAAACAGGCCCATCTTGAAGGCCTGGTAGGCGGATCCGTTCTCCTGGGAGCTGATATACGAGATATTCAGATGAAACCGATGGATCACCCTCAGAACGTCCGTGACGCTGCCGGGCCTGTCCCGGAGCATGAACTCCAGCAGCACGACGCTGTTGCCGTTCCTGTCTGTCTGCAGGTACCCGATCTTTCGTAATTCTTCGTCCGCTTTTTCCAGCTGCGCCCTGTCCCCGTCGACGTCAATAAACAGCGTATGCGAATCTACCGCCTTGTTGTAGCTGACCCGCGTGATATTGACGCCCAGGGAAGCGAAGCACTCGCTGGCCTTCAGAAACGCGCCGATATGGTCCGGCATGGTGGTGATGTATGTTTTTTTCATTGCTGCGCCGTCCCTCCTTCATCGGGTGGAAATCCATGTGGCACCCGGCCTTGGTGAGCATACCCGAACAACCGGCGGCTGTCAATAGACAGGCAGTCTGATTTCTTTCCGAAAAGGCAGGCCGCAGAAAGGGCGCCGCAGCATGCAGAAAAAAACGGCGCAAACCCGCTCGTTCAGTGGGTTTGCGCCGGGATCGGCATCCTCGTCCGGAGGTTGGCACATCATGGCCGGAGAGCGCTGCACCGTGATCAGACCGGTAACGGCCGCAGTGCAGCGCGTCCGGGGCGGAAAAGGCGCCTGCAGATGGAAATGAGCCGAACGGAAAGCGGTGTCAGACCGCCTTCCGGCCGTTGGCTTTGCGGAGCGCGTTGAGCTCAGTGCGGATGGCGTTTTCCCTGTCTTCAAGCGCCTTGCGGGCTTCGGGCGTCAGGGCCGTCCGCTTTGCTTCCTCAGCCTTCCGGGCATCCTCCTGCTTTTTGAGCTCGGCCTGGTAGGCTTCCTCGCCTTCCTCCTGGCGAACCTTTTCCAACGGGGAGATATAGGGCCGTCCTTCGGCCTCCGCGGCGGCCTGCTGGTCCGCCATGATGGCGTCGTGGTCAAACTTTCCGAACTTTTCAACGCCCATGAAGAGGAAGATCAGGAAGATGATCAGATAGCAGAAGGTCTCTATGCCGATGAACACCCAGGGCATCGCGCCGCGGATCGCCTCAGAGGAGATGTTGTCCGCCGCGTAGCCCACATTGGACAGCACGATGTTCAGGACGCCGGTCGCCACGCCGGTCATCCCGGCCATGATCGCGCCGTAGATGGTCATCGTAAGGCCATCGGTACGGGCGCCGTGCACCGCCTCCTGGTGGTCCAGGACGTCCGCCAGGAGCGCCATTGAAAGGTACATCGCCGGGGTGGAGCCCAGCGCCTTGAGCACGAAGGATACATACACCAGCACCATGTTGGATGGAGCGAACAGGCCGATCAGGCCGCCCACGGCCGCCAGCACGGCGCCGCAGAGGATGGCCCTGCCCTTGCCGATCTTATTGGCCAGGATGGGCGCCGCCACCATGCCGATCGCCGTGGGGATCGCGCCGATGATCGCCAGGAGACCGGAGATGCTGCCGCCGTTGGCGATCGTGTAGATGCCTTCCCTGGTCGGGAACATGGCCTGGCAGAAATACAGCTGGGAGACGTTCTTGGTCATGCCGCCGAGCTGGTAGCAGAAGAAGAACACCATCATAATGATCCAGAACTTATCGGAAAGGCAGATCTTTGCCTGCTTCCCGATGGGCAGCGCCTTGACCGGCGCGGCGTCTTCGCCCTGGTTCATTGATTCCTCGGTGACGCGCTCGCGGGTAAACATGAACTCGATCAGCGCGCCGATGACAGTGATGGCCGTCAGCGCGATCACGAAAACCTTCCAGTTGTTGTAGGAGGCCACGGTGTCATAGAGGACCACGCCGTTGAGCGCATACTCGCCGCTTTCCATCAGGACAGCGCCCTCCGGCAGGTTGGTGGTCTGCGGGACAAACAGCAGGGACAGGAAAAAGGGCAGGATCATCGTGGACAGGCCCATGGCCGCCAGCATGGTCGCGTTCGACAGGGTCGCCAGGAGGGTCCTGTCCTTGGAGTTGCGGGTGGAGAGGCTCACCAGCGCCGCGTGGGGCGTGTAGTACATGGGATAGGCGAAGGCGAACCACAGGTTATAGCCGATGGCGATGCAGACCAGCGCCGTCCCCTGGCCTGCCGGGTTGATGGTATCGGTAGCCAGCGGGGAGATGACGAACAGGATCAGCAGGGCGATGAAGCTGATCGGCACGGAGAGCAACAGCAGCGGGCGCGCTTTGCCGGCGCGGGACTTGCTCCTGTCCATCAGCCGGCCCACAATGATGTTGCCGAGCACCACAAAGATCACCGAAATGACCGGGAGCCATTTGAAGAACTCGCTGGCCCAGCTGTTGATGTTCAGCACATCGGTCATATATTTGTTGAAGTAGTTGGACAGCACCGAATTGGCCACCAGGGCCAGGGTCGGCCCGATCAGGTAGCCCATCGCCCCTTCGGGAAACAGGGTGACGTTGTTCTTCTTGATCAGGCTGGGCAGCCTGTCAAATACGCTTTTTTTCGTCTGAGTCTGGCTCATACCGCGATTCCTCCTGCATTATCAGATCATGTTTCTTCCGTGCTTTGGTCCTGCGTGAAGCTGTCAGCGCATATCCCGTGCCTCCTTCTGCTGTTTGACCTTTCTGTATTTTCCGGCGTTCAGCGCGCATCGGTTCATTCTTTTCCGTATATTTCCGATGTCCGGGACCATTTTCCTTCCCTCAGCGCAATGCGGATGTTCCGGGGACCGGCCGGGAACTCGCACGAGACCCTGGAAAAGAAGCCCTCAGGGGGATCGAAGCGCCAGCCGTCCGGAGCTGCGGGATCCGGCGTCAGGCCGATATAATACCTGGCCAGCAGGTAAATGGGACTGGCCGCCCACGCGTGGCAGAGGCTCTTGCCAAAGGGATCGCCATACATGGCGTACTGCTGCGCCGCCGGTTTCTGCGGATCATATTCCTCCCAGAAGGTCACGGCGCCCGCGTCGAGCATCCCGCCCCAATAATCCTTGATCTGGTCCAGCACTTCGCGCAGGTACCCCATCCGGCACAGGGCGTCCAGCTCAAAAAAGCGGAAGTAGGGGGTCGTGATGGGCGGCACCTCGTCATTGAAGAGCACGGTCTGTGCCAGCAGGCGCTTCCGCGCTTCCGGCACCAGGTCAAACACGATGGCCAGGATGGCGGCATGGCGGGTGACCGCGCGCCGGCCGGAGGTCCAGGAATCCACGTAGGCCTGCTTTTCCCCGTCCCAGAAGCACCTGTCGACAGCTGCCATCAGGCGCTGCGCGGTTTCCCGGTACACCTGCGCCTTGTCGGGCGCTGAAAGCCGGGCCATCACGGAAAGCGCGGCCGCCAGTAACATCTGTTCGGCGCACAGCGGCCCGTCCCGGTCGAACTCCGCCCAGTCCACATAGATCCAGTCCCCCGGCCGGCCGGTCAGGAACCCGTTTTCATCGCGCTGGGCAAGGAGCAGCGCCATCAGGCTTTCCATCCGCGGCAGCATACGGGCAAGGAACGCCTCGTCGCGGTAGGCCCGGGCATGCTCCGCCACCCCCAGGATCCATAACAGGGAATAGTCCACGATGGTGTTGACATGGGTCAGCGGCGGATCATTGCCGCGCAAAGCGGTCAGCGTGCGCTGCTCGATGTCCCGGTCGCCGGTCAGGTAGCGGTTGACAAACAGGGACTGATAGGCATCCCCGCCCCAGACCCATTTGTCCCGCTTGACGCCGTCCAGGAAGAAGACGTCGCAGCACAGGGAAAAGGTGTGCGCCGCCACCGAAAAGATCCGGTCCAGCGTTTCGTCGCCGCAGGAAAAGCGCGCCCGCACGGGGATGTCAACGTACTGATGGACCGCCTGAACGGAGACGTCTTCGGGGCGGACACCCGGAAGATACGCGAACCGGAACGCCTGCCGGGGCGTGAGCCCGGTCTTTGGGTCCGGCCGGCAGGAGAAATAGCACCTGTCCCCGGCCAGCGCTTCTTCCCGGGACTCGCCCAGATACACCCTTTC
>CACXEB010000241.1 GCA_902766515.1 uncultured Eubacteriales bacterium | reverse complement strand
GCAAGAAGGACAGGTGCAAGGCCATCGTCCAGGGCGCGCCTTCCATCCTCGACTGCCTGTGCGATGACTGCAGGGCGCATTTTGAGACGCTGCAGACGCTGCTGAGCGCCCAGGGCATCCCCTACGCGGTCGATCCGACCATCGTGCGCGGCCTGGACTACTACACCCGCACCGTGTTCGAGGTCATCATGCAGACCGGGCGCGAGGGGCTGGCGCTTTGCGGCGGCGGCCGGTATGACAACCTGATCGAGCAGCTGGGCGGGCCGGATCTGCCCGCCGCGGGCTTCGGCCTGGGGCTGGAGCGCATCCTGCTGGAGCTCAAAAACCAGGGGCTCGAGCCGGCGGCCCCGTCGGTCACGGACGTGTATGTCGCCAACATCGGCGACGAACGCCGGGCGGACGCCTTCCGCCTGACCCAGGCGCTCCGGGTGCTGCAGGTGAAGGCCGACTGCGACCTGAACGAGCGGAGCCTGAAGGCCCAGTTCAAGTTTGCGGACAAGCTGGGCGCCCGGCTGATCGTTATGGTCGGCGGCGACGAGTTTGAGCGCGGCGCCGTCCGGGTGCGCAACCTGGGCACCCGGGAGGAAACGGAGATCCCGCTCGATACGGCCGCCGGACAGATCGCCGGGATGCTCTGAGGTCCGCCGCCATGCGCCTGTTCCGCCGTTCCGCCCTCTGGGCGCTGTGCGCGCTCGTGGCGCTGTTCTGCCTCGCGGCCTGTTCCGCGCGGGCGGAATCGCTGTGCGTGCGCATCTGCCTGAGCGAGGACCTGCCCGGCAACCAGCCCTACCGGCTGGACGACCGGGAGTACCGCCGCAACATCGCGACGCCGCTGCTGGACGGCGCCAGGGGTTTCATCTATAAGAAAACCACCCAGGTCAACACCTGGCTGTTTCCCGTGACCTTCACCCAGGGGACGCCCACCCTGCGCCTGAGCCTGGCGGACATCAAGGACCCGACGAGCATCAGCATCAACGATATCCTGCTGACAGCCGACAGCTATGTGGAGGTGCCGCTCAGCGAGGCGGCGACCCTGCGCGTGGCCAGCGCCAAGTACCGCGGCGTGATGCGCCTGATGTTCACCAACCTGCCCGTGATCGAGCTGCGGCCCCAGGGCAAGGTGTACCAGAACAGGGATACGCCCTGCGGCATCACCGTGTTCGACCCGGATTACCGCGCCCACGGGCTGAGCGCGGCCACCACGGAATACGAAGGGGTCATGTCCCGCCGCGGCCGGTCCTCCGCGCGCTACGCCGCCAAGCATCCATACAACTTTTCCCTGATGCAGGACGGGAAGAAAGCGGATCACAGCCTGCTGGGCCTGCGCGTGGACAGCGACTGGCTGCTCGACAGCGCGTACAACGACGCGTCGCGCATGCGCAACCGGGTGCTGATGGACGTCTGGCATGAGATCTACCGGCTGCCCTGGGACCGGACGCTGTCCGGCGCGACCAGGGGCGTGTACGTGGAACTGTTCCTCAACGGCGCCTACCGCGGACTGTACGCCCTCGGCGAAAAGCAGGACCGTCACCAGATGGGCCTGGCCTCGCCCGGCGGCAAATGGAACAGCGTGTTCTTCCGCACCGGGGAGACCGGGCGCGACGGGGCGAGCCCGGCCGGTTTTTTGAGCCTCGGCAAGGAAAAACCCGTCGATGACGACCCGCTGCGCTGGTACAACGTCCAGCTGCGGTACCCGACCGACGGCACCCAGGACGCCGAAGCGCTGTGGGCCGATTTTTACGACCTGGTCCGCCTGGTAGTCAAGGGCAGCCCCGAGGAGTTCGCCGCCCGGATCACCCAATATGTCGACCTGGACAACCTGGCCAGGTACTGGCTGTTCTGCAACGCCACCGACATCACCGACAACATGCGCAAGAACATGACCTTCGTCCGCCTGGACGACCAGGACGAGCGCTTCAACCGGTTCATCCTGCTCCCCTGGGACATGGACGCGTCCCTGGGAAGGTATTACAGCTCCAAGAAGAGCCGGGTCGAGGAAGCCGTCTCCAACCGCCTCTTCGACCGCCTGATGGCGGAGAACCCCTGCGGCTACCTCACCATCCTGCGCGATGACTGGGCCTCCCTCCGCGAGGGCGCCCTGTCCACCGACGCCATCATGGCGCGGTTCGAAGCGTACTACAGCGTCATCCGCATGAGCGGGGCCGACCAGCGCGAGACCGACAAATTTCCCACGTTTACCAGCTATGTGCGGGCGCATTACAGCTTCGACCTGAACTTTGAGAAGGAGCTTGCCTACATCCGGAGCTATACGGAAAAACGCCTCGCGTGGCTCGACGGTTTCGTGCAGGCATTGGAATAACCATCTCCTGCCATCCAGCCCCACCGTTCAGTGGCGTACCAGACTATCCTCTGAGTGCGGGAGGCCGCAGGCCGAACCGTCGTCCCCATCCCAAGCCATCCACCCCCACAGCCCAGCGGCGTACCAACCTGTCCTCTGCGGCACGGAATCCCGGAGTCCGCCGGTTCACCCGGCGGATGAGGCCGCAGGCCGAAACCCG
>CACXEB010000240.1 GCA_902766515.1 uncultured Eubacteriales bacterium | reverse complement strand
TTCACGTGAACGATTATCCGCCGCCCGGCGCAGTCCACATCCAGCAGGAGGTCCAGCTGTTCATCCTCCCCGCAGGCCGCGACGGGCCACTGGCCGTTGCCGCCGCGCACGGCGACACGGCCGTCCGGGCGCAGCAGCACCTTCACCGCGGTCATGCCCCGGGCATCCGTCACCTCGATCTGCAGCTCGCCGTTCGCGATGCCCGCGGCGGACAGCTGCAGGCGGAGCCGTGCATGGGACAGCTCCGGAAACGCGCGGACCGCCTTCGCATAATCGCACGGATCGCTGTCCCGCAGGGTCAGGCAGCCGTCCTCCAGCCCGACCCTGGCCCATTGGGGGGAATAGATGTGCCAGCGCTCCGGCAGCGGCCCGGGCAGATCGGAGAACACATCGTGCACGGGCTCTGTCTCCCGCCATTCCGCACGGGCGGGCAGGCGGGTCACCCAGATGTCCTCCTTGTTCATCGAATAGGTCAGCCACGTGCTGCCGTCCGGCGCGTCATCGTTGCCCGGCATGATGCACCGCACATAGTTGGGGCCGACATTCTTGAGATAGCCGCCGTACCGGGTGGGCGGCACCTCGCCGCACACGCAGGCCAGGTGGTCATAGGTCCGGCCGTCGGACGAGACCATGAGCGCCAGCGGCCAGCGATGCTGCCCGTCCGGGGACGGATTGCAGGCAATGCCCCACTGTCCGTCCCCCATCCGGAACATGGCGCACTTGCCCATCGACGTATACAGGCCGTCCATACGCTCCGGCATTGTCCAGGTTTCGCCGCGGTCCAGGCTCACCGCCGTCAGGCCCATTTTGCCGATCACGCCGGTCATCCCGCCCGGCAGCGGGCAGAAGGACGGGGCGCTGACGTTTTTGAGCGGGAAGAAATCCCCGTCCAGCCGCTCCTCCTCCCACCAGGCCCCGTTGGCCAGGCGGTCGGAGAGCACGGCGCGGCACGCGTCGGCAAAATCCGGGTCCGGGCTGTCCTCATAGGACGGATACGGGAAGTGCTCCGGCTTCCATCCCGCCTTCTCATTGACGCGCAGCACGAAGATCTCCCCCAGCCGGCCGTCATCAAAGATCCTGCGCACCACCCTGCCCATGCCGTAGCCGGAATTGGGGGCGATGTGGATGTCCGGCGATACGCCGTGAAAGGTCATCGCCAGCAGCACGTCGTTGGGCGCGCGGTAAAAGCCCATCCGGTGATGCACCACCGTCATGGCATCCTCCGGCAGGCGGTCCGCCCCCTTGCCCCGGTAGACGCCCGGCGGCACCGGGATTTCGGGGAACAGGATCCGCGGAAAGCCCCAGTGGAAGCCGTCCGGGCTCTCCGTCAGCATCGCCCGGGCCCGGCCGTCATGCTCGTGCACCGGGCTGGTCAGGTACATCAGGTAAAACCGGCCGTGCCACCGGCACAGCATCGGCGCGTGGTTATAGGTGAAGGGAAAGCCCTGGGCGCATTCCGGGTGCTCCCGGTTGGCGCGCAGCACCTGGACGCTCCAGGCGCCGATGACCGGCCGAAGCGCGCCGTCGTGAAAGCGCGTATCCGCGTTTTCCTCGCCAATGTATTGGAAGATTGCCATCCTACCGCCGCCTTTCCGGTTCCGTACAGGGAACCAGTACCGCCGCTTCGCGCCCGTCTCCCTGGTATGCCTGCCGGCCGTCCGCAAAAACGGTGTAGCCTGCAGGCAATCCGGCATAGGGCGTCCCCGCCGTCCGCTGATAGAAAACTTCGATTTCATGTCCCCGTACCAGCAGCCGGCGGACCGCGAAATACTGAAGGTCCGTGTGAAGGGGATGGAACATGATGTCCCGCTCTCCGGGCTCGACGCCCGCCACGTGGCGGATGACCAGGTCAAGCCAGAAGGAATGGAAGTAGTCCGCCTCTTCGCTCAGGGGCGCGCCCGTCCGGCTGTGATAGAACTCCACCAGGTCCGGAGCCGCGTCGGGACCGTCCGCGAAGTGCTCCGCCGTATATTCCGCCAGGCGGGCCTCAAACGCCGCGTCATACGCGTGGCCGTGGCGCTTGGACTGCCGCGCCAGCGCGTCCAGCGCAATGCCCGTCGTATACGGCCAGGAGGGACCGTTCCACATGCAGCCGTGGGGGCCCTTGAAGTAATCCCCCCGCCAGCCGCCGTCGGGTGAAAAGACCGGGCAGTCCGCCGCCGCGGAAGCGAAGCCCGAACCCAGGGAAAAGTAATCACCGCTCAGCAGATAGCTGAACGCCGCGAGATGCTCGTCCCCCGTGATCTCCGCCCACATCGGATAGAAGGCCACGATATTCCTGACATAGGCTTTTTCATCCGTCTGCCAGTGCAGGTCATAGAAACACCGGGACACGGGGTCCCACATCTTCCCGAGGATATCGCGCCGGATCCGGTCCGACGCCGTTTCGAAGAAGGCCGCATCCGGATCGCCCGCCTTGCGGCACAGGGCGGCCAGGCCGCGGAAGTTCAGGTACATATAGACCGATCGGTCCACCCGCTTCAGGGGTGTATAGCCCTCCCGGGCGGGGCGGACCGTGCGCGGAAAGCAGTCGTCCGTAAAATACCAGAAGCTCGGCTGGTATTCCTTGCCGGTCAGGGCGTGCGTGTCCTCGACCTGCAGGCTGTCCCCGTGGCAAGCGCGCTCATACACCCGCTGGGCATCTGCCTTGTAAGCCGGCAGCACCTCCGCGACCAGGGCGGCGTCGTCATGGATCAGGTCGTACTGGTACAGTGACCAGGCCGCAGCGTGGGCATACACTTTAGCGGATCCGTCCACGCCGGTGACGGCGAACATCCCGTTTTCATCCATGCACCCGGCCAGGGCGAGGAGGGTGTCCCGCGCCCCCGCCCCGTCCCGCATCCAGCGCGCGTCCATGACCTGCAGCGGCACGGAGAGCGGGATCAGCCGGGGAAACTCCCAGCCGGACGGGCGATATGGCGTCTTGTCCATCCGGTGGCCGCGCCCCTCGTAGAAGCAGGGCCCCGGCAGCCGGCCCACGCCAGGACAGGCCAGGTTTTTCCGCATGAGGTAAAAGCGGTAGTACCAGCACCGCACCATCCGGGGATCGCTGCATTCCAGGTCCGGCGCGCCGTCAAACCACGCCATATAGGCCCGGGCCTGCTCATCCATCAGGGTTTCGGGGTCCGGCCGCCGCAGCGCGGCTTCCACGCGCGAAGCCAGGTTGTCCCTCTCCTCCGGCAGGCCCACGGCGGCGGCGATCAGGAAACGCCTGGCCTCCCCGGGCGGCAGGGTCAGCCTGTTTCCCGCCCAGGGGGCGCCGCACCCGACCAGCAGGACGGGGGTCACGCCATGCGCCCGGCAGGGAAACGCATAAAGCGCTCCGACCGCCGCGCCGTCCGGGAGCGCGAGCTCCAGCGTGACCGCCCGGCCGCTCCGGTTTTCCCATACCTGGAAGGACAGCGCCAGATCGTCCCAGGTGATCAGCTTTCTTTCCTCCAGGGAGACCCCGCCGTCTGCGTACACCAGCCGCCCCTCGTTGACCTGCCAGTTCATCCGCACGGGCGACAGCGTACATTCGGCGCGGTCTGTCCGGCGCACGGAAAAGAGCAGCGGCAGGTTCATTTTATGGATAAAGTCCGCCCGGCCCGAAAACCCGGGCGCAGGATCAAGATAATCCATCCACAGCCTTTTCCCGGTAGGGCCCAGCATCCACCGGTCCGGATGGCCCGGCAGGGTACGGTCCCGGGAGGCCAGCAGCCGCGCGATGTCCGGCCGCGCAGCGTCCTTCCCCTTCCGGTCCTGGTTCAGTTTCTTCACCGCCCTGCCCTCAGCGGCCGGCGGTCCGCGCCAGGATCAGCACCCAGTCATTCTGGTCGCAGCGCCGGTCCGGCGGCGCAAACCGCACCGCCTCCGCCGCGGGCACGCAGCCCATATAGCTCCTGCCGCCGGAGACCGGATCGAACCACCAGGCATCCGACTCACCCAGGCGCCGCGTATCCACCTCGAACGGCTTGCCCGTATAGCTGTAGACGCACAGGCCTTTGTCCGTTTTCAGGGCCAGGTTGCAGTCGTACTGCGTCCCGGTATTCCGCACCAGGCAATCCTGGGCCGGCTCTCCGGACTGCCAGTCCATTTCCTCCATCAGCCGGCGCACATGGCTCATCTGCATGCTGCCCGGATTGTGCAGGGCTTCCTGCCAGGTTTCAAACACGCCGAACGCGCCGGGCTCCGTCCCCTGCCAGAACTGCATGATGGCATTGCTGCCGTAGGTAAAGCCGGCCGCGCCCGCCATCAGCGACCAGTACGCGTACCGGCGGACGTCGCGGGTCTGCCAGTAGGGCTGCGACGGGTCGTGCAGGCCCTGGAGGATGAACTCATAGCTGGGTTCCCCGTCCAGCACCGGCCGGGGCGGAAGCAGCGCGCGGTCATGCGTGACATAGCGGTAATTGTCCTCGCCCACGAAAGTCTCCGTGTCCACCTTGTCGTCCCACTGGTTCAGGCGGACCTGGTCGTACCGGCGGTGGCCGGACTGGAACAGGTGGAAGTCCAGCCAGGGCGCGTCCTGGAACCATTGCGAGGAGGAGCAGCGGCCGAACGGATGGAAGCCGATCAGCTGACGGGGACACTTTTCGCGGAGGCGGCGCCCGATATGGTCGAAATCCTCCGGCGCGTCCGATCCGCGGACATCGCCGCCGACCAGCCAGATCACGTTTTCACAATCGCCGAAACGCTCCGCGAGGAAGTCGATATACGGATCGATCGCGGCGCCGGCCAGCCTGCCGGACGACACGAAATGCCCCCAGGACGGCAGCAGGGCCATGATGATGCCCCGGGCTGCCGCCGCGTCCACCACGGCGCGCACCATCGGCCAGTACGCTTCCGGTGCCGGATCCGGATTCGGGCGCGCGAAATCATCGTCCAGCAGCGCCGGGGATCCTGCCCGGTTGCGGAAATCCTTCGTGTGCACCAGCGTCGCCTGGACCACATTGAACCCTTTTTCCGCCCGGTTCCGCAGATAGATGTCCGCCTCGTCCGGGGTCAGCTTCTGGAACAGCAGCCAGGCCGTATCGCCCAGCCAGAAGAAGGGCTTTCCGTCCAGCAGAAAATAGTGCCTGTCGGGTGTGAGCGTCAGCATAGTCAGCCTCCTTGCTTTTCGTCCTGCCAGGGCGCGCTGCGGGCCACGGTGATGCAGCGGTGCTCCGGGGAATAGGGATACGTGGCGTCCTGCTCCGTCGCCGGGCGGCAGGCGCAGTAGAAATGATACAGGTGTGTGCCGTCGTACAGGATGCCCGGCTTGTGCGCGTGGATCTGGTCCACGGACTTGCGGGTCCCGATCGTCAGGATCGGCACCGGGAACTTTTTCCAAGCCGTCAGGTCCCGGCTGACGGCGAGGCCCTCGCAGGCGGACAGGTTGCCCAGGCCGTAATAGTACATGACCCACTGCCGCGCCCGGCTGTCATAAAAGACCGCGGGATCGGATGCGAACACGCTGTCCCACGCGCCCGGCGTCACCGGCAGCACGGGGTTCTGCGGACAGCGCTTCCAGTGCAGCAGGTCCTTCGAAGTGGCGAAACCCGTCTGTTCGATCCATCCCCGCTCCGTCTCGTCCGTTTTGGCATTGTAGAACAGGTAGAACAGTCCGTCATGCTCCATCAGCCATCCCTTGTACAGACCGCCGTGCTCCCAGGCCAGGCCATCCCGCCACGACAGCACGGGATCGCCCACAAAATGCCAGTCCAGCAGGGACTCGTCCTCGGTCCAGGCCAGGCCGATCTCCGCCGCGCCGGCCTCATAGCCTGTGCGCGGGTAGGAATGATAGACCATCCAGTACCTGCCGAAGGCCTTCTTCAGCTTCCGGGGCCCGAACAGATCGTTTTCCATCAGGAGGCCCGTCCCCGCCATCCCGACATGGTCCCACTCGCGGTTGCCGCCGCGCGGGAGGATGACGCCCAGCTTTTCCCAGGTGACCAGGTCGTCGGACACCGCCAGCCCCGTCTGGTATCCCGTCCCGTCAAAGCCCACGAACAGAAGGTAATACCGTCCCCGGTGCAAGAACGGGGTCGGACAGTCCACGGCATTCCGGTCGAACCGTCCTTCGATGCCGGTGCCGGTCAGGACGGGTTTGCCCCACTTGAAAGGGGTCAGCAGATGCTCAATGTTCATGGTTGCGCCTCCATCAGTTCAATGGGCGACAGGATATAGGCCGGACGCACCAGGTAGTTGTCCGTCCATTCATCCCCGGCCGTACGGAAGGCGTCCGGGCCATACCATTTGTAGGCAGGGTTGGCGTTATGCAGGGTTCCGAAGCCGTTATACCGGCTGCCGCAGGCCAGGATCCCGATCGTATGCTCCCCCGGCTCCAGGCGTGGCAGCCGGACCCGCATCGGCTGCCAGGCGATCTTTCCGGCCTCCTCACCGTCCACATACACCGCTGCCACAGGGGACGCCATATGCGGTATGTGCAGCCAGGCGGCTTCGTGCGCTTCCGCCAGCCGGATCCGGAAGCGGTACCGCACGTTGCCGGTATAGAACGGCAGGCCCTGGCGGGTCAGGTCGTCCAGCGCCAGGCGGGCCGGCGGATCGGTCAGGGTCAGCCGCGTGCCGGCGACTGCCACCCCGAACGTCCCAAGGAGATACATCGCCTCCAGGTTGGTCCGCCGGGTCAGCGGCACGGAGAGGGTCAGCGTGTTTTCTCCGGCCCGGACAGGCGGCAGCGGGAGGGTCCGGATATCCTCATCCACGTACCAGCCGTCCGATCCGGCCGTCACCGGCTCGCCGTTCAGGCGGATTTCCGCCCCTTCCGGCTGCTCGACAGCCAGCCGGAGGCCGGTGAAAGCCCGCTCCGACCAAAATCGAAAGCGGAGGCGGGCCGTATGCGCCGCCGGCTCCTCCGGGATCAGCCAGGGCTGTACCTGATTGCCATTGCGCATCGGCAGTCCCGCCCGTTCCCGCAGCGCGTTGTCCGCCCGCAGGATGTCGTCCGCCTCCTGCCACGGCCCTTCGTCCAGCGCATATTCGCACCGGTCCAGCAGCAGGGCGTTGGGCTCGTCCAGTTCAAAATCGTCGGTTTCCGCCAGCCGCATGAACGGCCTCAGCGGCCGGGGCGCCGGCGCCGGCGCGGCGCAGGCGCCGGGCGTCAGCCGCAGCAGCAGGCTGTCCTGGGCGTCACAGGACCAGTGGAAGACCGTGTCTCCTCCCTCCTGGACCCCGCCCAGCTCGTCGATCGAACCGTCAAGCGCCCGCATCGCCAGCAGCCGCCACAGGCCCCTGAGCCGGACAGTATACGTCCTCGGGCGGGCCGGGACTTCGTCGCGCACATGGCAGAGGAACAGCACGCGTTCCGCGCCATCCTCGCGCAGCTGATAAAACAGGTTGTCCGCCAGCCGCCCGGTCGCCCGGTTGCGGATCTCGATGTCCCGGAGATCCCGCAGCGCGTCCAGGAGCGCAGCGCGCTCCATCGGCAGGCGGACGGCGTCCTCCCAGAGCGCGCGGGCATCCTCCGAGGGCAGCCCGTCCACCCGGTCCGGCGCGTCCCCCAGGCAGACCAGGCGGCCGCCCGCCCGGCGGAAGGCCGCCAGCCGTTCAAGCGTCGTCGCGCGGATGGTCCGGATCGGCGGAACAACCACCGCCTCATAGGCGCATTCCCCGACCCGCAGCGGGCTGCCCGCCTCCGGGCAGAGCGCCGGCAGCATGGATTCGGACAGGTAGTCATAATCGAGCCCGCCGTACAGCAGCCACTGCGCCAGGGACTCGAACTGCTCATCCATCTGTTCCCGCCGGGCCAGGGTCTGGCTGTTCGGACCGAACAGCAGCCAGAATGACTCGATGGGGTGCAGCACGGCCACCCGGGTCACCGGCCGTCCCCGCGTCAGCTGCGTGTTGATCCGCGCGAAATAGTCCTCCAGCCAGGCGTACTGCCGCCACCAGGGCGACTGCCAGCCGATGGCCGCGGGCCAGTCGCGCTTGGCCTCACCGGCCATGCTCATATAGGCCAGGTGGTGCACCCGCGTCGTGACCCCCAGCGCCGCCAGCCAGTCCCCCTGCAGCTTATGCTGCCGGAACGTGACATCCCACTGCAGCACGCCGTACAGCTCGCACACCAGCCCCCGGCGGCCCATCTGCCGGCGGACAGATTCCGCCTGCCTGACCGTCGTCAGCTCAAGCTGGCCCGCAAGGATGTCGATCCCCGGCAGCTGCTGGCTGCGGTACTGGCGCATCGTCTCGCCCAGCGCCAGCGTCTGGGAATAGAGCGTCCGCTCGGACATGAAATGGCCGGTATAGGCGATGCCGTGCGCTTCGCACCACGCGCCGATCCGGTCGCCGTAGGCGGAGGCGAAGCGCTCGGTCACATGCTCATGATAGCGGTACCGCCACACGCTGGGGCCGTCCGGCAGCTCCCAGACCAGCTCCGGCAGGATGTCCGTAAGCCCCGTCCCGTACGCCTGCCGGAACGTGTCGTCCATATCGTCCGTATAGGCCAGCCGGGCGCTGCCCGACCGCGGATCGGGCATACAGAACTTGCCCTCCATGCGCGGCTCGTCCGTGAAGATCGCCGGCACGGTGCGGCCGATGTGCGGCCGGAGCGCCTCATAGTATTTTTCGTGCGTCACGCGCAGGAAAGCGTCCACCGCCGCCGGATTGAACACATCCACATACGTTTCCCCGTTGTACCAGGGGCTGGGGTCCTGCAGCTTCACGTACGCGTGGCAGTTGCCGTCCTGCACCGCCGTCTTATAATAGGAAACGAGGTATCCGTCCCGCCATGCCGCGCGGTAGCTGCAGAGATAATAGCCCTTCGGCACCTCTCCGTCGTCGATCCGGCTTTCAAACGCCGCCCTCGTGCCGCAGAAACCCTCCAGCGGCTGCTCCGAGAGCACGATAAAGCGCGCGCGGTACCGCACGTTCCTGGTCACGATGCCGCCCGCCACGCCCGACGGAAATCGCTCCTCGTCATACAGCCAGCAGTCCAGCCCGTTTTCCCGCAGCTGTTCTTCCGCGCAGGCCACCAGCGCCATGTACTCATCCGACAGGTAGGGCGTGTCCATGCCGGTCCGGGGGTGCAGCATGGCGCCGCCCATGCCCATCTGACGGAAGCACACCGCCTGCCGCCGGATTTTTTCCGCTGTGACTTTGCAGTTCCAGGCCCAGAAGGGAACCCCCCGGTACCGGGCGGGCGGGTTCCTGAAATCCTGTTCCATCGATGCCGGCTGCTGCCGATTCGCATCCATCTTCGCATCCTCCGTTCCGCTTCCGCGCCGCCGTGCGCACAGTCTTTTATTACTTTATATTTTACACAAAAGTCAATATCCCTGCTGCTGAACACGCCTCCGAATGAATTTTACTAAATTTTTTGTTAAGCAGTTCCGGATTCATCCACTGGCCCCGTATTTCAACGATATAATTTGTATGATTATTTCCCATATTATCTATTCTCATCTGAACATGGTTGCGATATAATGTAAACGTAAATGTTTTCTGTTCAGTTGTGTTTAGTAAACCGTTCCGTTTCTTTTCAGGAAGAAAGGAGAATGTGCATGAGCAACGCGGACGCTGTCTATGCGCCGCCGAAGAAAACGACGCTGGAAAAAATGAAAAAGTGGTTCCGGGTCGTATGGCAGCAGCGCGCTCTGGTCGCGCTTTGTATCCTGCCTCTGGCGGTGGTGATCCTGTTTCAGTACGTGCCGATGTACGGCGTGCTGATTGCCTTCAAGAACTACAAACCCAAGAAGGGCGTATGGGGCAGCGCCTGGCTGAACCCCTGGTACAAGAACTTCCAGGAGTTCTTCCGGAACGTCAACTGCGAGCACATCATCCTGCAGACGCTGAAGGTCGGTATATTCTCCCTGATCTTTACCTACCCGATGCCGATCATCCTGGCCCTGATGCTAAATGAGGTCCGCTCCAAATGGTTCAAGCGCTCCGTGCAGACCATTTCCTACCTGCCGCACTTCATCTCCGTCGTTGTCATCTGCTCCATGCTGAACACCTTCGGATCACTGGACGGTCTGTTCAACAACATCCGCGCGCTGTTCGGCCTGCCAAGGATCAACATGAACGCGGGCACCGCGTCCTTCATGCCGATGTTCATCGGCTCGGCGATCTGGCAGGGGGTCGGCTGGGGCAGCATCATCTACCTGTCGGCGCTCTCCAACGTGGACACCTCGCTGTATGACGTGGCGAACATCGACGGCGCGAACCGCTTCCAGAAGATCCGCCACATCTGCCTGCCGGCCATCCTGCCCACCACGACGGTGGTCCTGATCCTGAACACCGGCAACATCTTCACCCAGGATTATACCAAGATCCTCCTGATGATGAACGAGACCAACCGGATGGACCTCGAAGTGATCAGCACCTACGTATACCGCATGGGCATTCAGGACGGACGCTTCGAATTCGCCACCGCGGTCAACCTGTTCGTCTCCCTGGTCAGCCTGATCCTGGTGGTCGGTACCAACTATATCGTCCGTTTCATTGATCCGGAACAGAGCATCTGGTGAGGAGGCGGGAACATGAGTCAGAAAACCATTTCGGAACCGAAAAACAAGATCCGCATCGGCAACGTGGCCTTTGACATCACGCTGATCGCCCTGCTGCTCCTGTTCTGCGTGATCATCCTGTACCCCTTCCTTCACGTGATCGCCGTTTCGCTGTCGTCCAGCCGGATGATCACCCGCGGCGCGGTCGCGCTCCTGCCCAGGGAACTCAATGTCAAGGGCTATGAGATCGTGTTTACCAAGTCCACCATTTATACCGCCTACCTGTGGACCATCTGGTACGCGCTCCTGTTCACGCTGCTGAACGTATCCCTGACATCCTGCCTGGGGTACGCGCTCTCCGTGCAGGAGTTCAAGCTCAAGGGCTTCATCAGCGTCATCATGCTGATCACCATGTTCTTCAGCGGCGGCACCATCCCGACCTACCTGAACATCCGCAACCTCGGCCTGATGAATACCACCTGGGCGCTCGTGCTGCCCGGATGCGTCTCCGCATGGAACGTGTTCATGTACCGGTCCTTCTTCAAGGGCATCTCCCACGAGATCCGGGAGGCCGCGCTGATCGACGGCGCGGGCGAGTTCCGGATCCTGGTCAGCGTCATCCTGCCGCTGTCCAAGGCGCTGATCGCCTCCTTCTCGCTCTTCGCCATCGTGGGCATGTGGAACAGCTACTTCAGCGCCCTGCTGTACATCAAGGACGCTTCCCGGCATCCGATCCAGATGATCCTGCGCTCCATCGTGTTCACCTCGAACTCCATGGGCTCTTCGTTCGGCGGCGACGCCAACATCATGCTCACCAACGGCACAGTCAACCCCAAGAACGTGCAGTACGCCTGCCTGGTCGCGACGATTGCTCCCCTGCTGCTGATCTACCCCTTCATTCAGAAGTACTTCGAGCAGGGTATGCAGGTCGGCGCTGTGAAGGGCTGATCAACCCCGGATTTTTCCGCGGCCTGTCCGCGGTGAAATTAAAATTTTAAAGGAGGAATCCCCATGAAAAAGACTCTCGCGCTGATCCTCGCGCTGGCCCTGACGCTGGGCTGCATGGCCTTCGCTTCCGCCGAAGGCACCATGAACCGCGACGGGCTCACCTTCCCCGAACTGCCGAACAACACGCTCAAGCTGACCGTGACCACGGCCAACTGGGGCACCGACCAGCTGCCCACCAAGATGCAGAAGCTGTGGCAGGAAAAGGTGGAAGCATACCTGGGCTGCAAGCTGGACATCACCTGGCAGATCGCGCCCTGGAACGACTTCCGCAACAACGAATCCGTGAACCTGGCCGCGGG
>CACXEB010000239.1 GCA_902766515.1 uncultured Eubacteriales bacterium | reverse complement strand
CGACGTGGTGCGGTATCTGCCAAACGGGGAGATCGATTTTATCGGCCGCAGCGACGGCCAGGTGAAGATCCGCGGCTTCCGGGTGGAGCTGTCGGAAATTGAGGCGGTCATCCGGGATTATCCTGCCATTGCGGATGTAACGGTGCAGGCTTTTGACAATGAAAGCGGCAGCGGAAAATACATAGCCGCCTATATCGTTCAAAAAGAGGGCGCCCAGGTGGCCCCCGGAGAGCTGGAAGCCTTCATCCGCCAGCGGAAGCCGCCGTACATGGTGCCTGCTTTCATCATGAAGCTGGATGCGATTCCCCTCAACCAGAACCAGAAAGTGGATAAGCGGAAGCTGCCCCGGCCCGAACATGCGCAGACCGAAACGGGGAAAGAAACCGGCGCCGCCCGGGAAATGACCACACTGGAACAGGAACTGACGGAGGTATGCGCGTCCGTCATCGGCAACCGGGACTTTGGCGTGGAGACGCTTCTGACCGAAGCGGGCCTTCAGTCCATTTCCGCGATGATGCTGATGGTGACGCTGGAAGAAAAATATGGCTGCACTCCGGATGTGAGTGACCTGCTCCGCGGCATGCGCATCCTGGACATCGAAAACGCGCTGGTGTCAGGCTGGCGGAGCAAAGCGGAAGCCAGCGCAGAGGTTTCCCCCGTCTCCGCGCAAACAGCTGTGGCCGCTGCCCCCCTGACCCAGACCCAGCTGGGTATTTATCTGGAATGCCGCATGGATGAAACCAGCGACAAATACAACATTCCGTTCCTTCTTAAGCTGAGCCGGGATACAGATCCCGGGCGCCTGGCCGACGCGATCCGCCAGGCCGTGGAGGCCCATCCGTTCATGAAGTGCTCCATCGAGCCCAACAAAAGCGGCGGGGCAGATATGATCGCGCATCCCGACCTGAGCGTGGATATTCCCATAGAAACATCAGATCTTCCGGACGAAGAACTGGAACAGCGGATGAAGACGGAAACGACCGTTTTCAAGCTGTCCCGCGCGCCTCTGTTCAGTTTCCGGCTGATCCAAACCGGGACGTCCCTGTATCTGTCGATGGTCTTCCATCATATCCTGATGGACGGCACTTCCGTCGCCGTGCTGATGGAAGATATCGAACGCTCCTATCAGGGAGAGACACTGGCCGGGGAAACCTATACATCCCTGAACCTGGCGATGGATGAAAAAGAGAAACGGAGCACGGACGCCCTTGCCAAAGCCCGCGCCGTCTATGAAGGAATGCTGAACGGCGTCAGCGTTTCCTCCCTGCCAGCCCCGGAAAAGGCCGGCCAGAAGGGAGGCTCAGGGAAAGCGGCCGTTTCGGAATCTGTGCTTTCACAGGCGCCCGCGGACGAAGTCGCAGATTTCTGCAGAAAAAACAGGGTCACCGAGAACGCCCTGTTCACTGCCGCGTTTGCCATCCTGCTGGCCCGGATGAACGGCAGTGAGGAAGCGCTGTTTGCCGCAATCTACAACGGCCGCACACGGATAGAAACCCGACGGATCATGGGCATGCTCGTCAAAACCTACCCCATCTATACGGATGTTGAATCCACCAAAGGCTGCAGGGACTTCGTGCTGGAAATACAGAAGCGCATTCAGGAACTGACTGCCAGCGACCTGTATTCCTTCGCGGAAGCGGTGCGCGACTACGGCGTGAATGCGGATGTGCTCTTCGCTTACCAGGGCGATTCGTTCACAGACTTTACGGTAGCCGGTCAGAAAGCCGTTCAGATTCCCATGCCTTTTGAGGACGCCAAGGAGCCATTGAGCGTGGATGTCTGGAAAAAGAACGGGAACTATACCATTTCCCTGGAATACAGGGAAGACATGTATACGCAGGACCAGGCCCGTTGGATGGCCGGACTGTATGACATGATTCTTTCCGGCCTGATGACCCGGCAAACCCTGAAGGACATCCCTGTCCTGTCTGCATCAGCGGAAGAATTTCTGAACCGGATCAACGATACGGATGTTCCGGTGCCATTCCGTCCTGTCCGCTGCCTGATGGAAGAGAACGCCGCCCGGACGCCGGATCGTTTGGCAGTGATCACACCCACGGTCAGGACGACGTACCGCCAGCTCAACGAGAGCGCCAACCGCATTGCCCACGCCCTGATCGATCTGGGGGCCACCGGCCGCATCATATCGCTGATGCTGCCCCGCAGCGAGCTGGTTTACATGGCCCGGGAGGGCATTCTGAAAGCCGGTGGAGCATTTCTGTCCATTGCGCCGGATTATCCGGACGAGCGGGTCAGGGTGATGGTGGAGGATTCCGGTTCCGCGGTGCTGATCGTGACAGAAGAACTGCTGGAGGAACGGAAGGAATTCCTTTCCTCCGTTGCCTGTCCTGTAGTCACGGTTCAGACGCTGCTGTCTGATTCCCGTACGCATAATCCCGACCTCCCGGCGCAGAAGGACGACCTTGCCTACTGTATCTTTACCTCCGGTTCGACCGGCAAGCCCAAAGG
>CACXEB010000238.1 GCA_902766515.1 uncultured Eubacteriales bacterium | reverse complement strand
CGCCCTACGGGTTTCGGCCTGCGGCCTCATCCGCCGGGTGAACCGGCGGACTCCGGGATTCCGTGCCGCAGAGGACAGGTTGGTACGCCACTGGGCTGTGGGGGTGGATAGCTGTTGAACACGGCGGTTCGGCCTGCGGCCTCCCGCGGATCAATTGGCGGACACTTGGGTTCTGTTCTGCTGGTAACCCGTCATACATCTTTCACTTCTTTTCCCATCTTTGAAATATCCATGAACAACAATCTTTTTGTTGTATCCGCGTTTCGGATATGCTATGATAAAACCCGGATGTACCTTGAAAGATACGATATCCACGGAGGGAAACGTTTATGAAGATTCACCTGCTTGAAAACCGGCTGCCGTTCGGCTGGACTGCGTTCGGCGGTTACTGGCCACGGGGCGCGGTGCGCGGCGACGCGTTCCGCATGGTCAATGACGAAGGAACGGAGGTGCCGCTGCAGAGCGGGATTGCGGCCTGGTGGCCGGACGGAAGCGTGAAATGGAGCCGGCACCTGGCCCCGGCTGCCGCGCTGGGTGCGGGCGGGGAACTGATGCCCGGGGAAAGCGCGGATCCGGAAGGCCTCCGCGTGACGGAGGATGACCGGGCATGGACGGTGGCCGGCAAACACGTCCGCCTGACGGTGCTGAAGGACGGCGTCCTGCTGGCTGCTGACTGCCGGAAGGACGGACAGGAAGCCTTCCGGTCGGCCGTCCCCGTCCTCAGGATCTGCCATGTGAGCGAGACGGCCGAAGGCACGCTGTCGGAAACGCGGTCCCTGCCTGCCGTGATCCTGGACAGGGCGCTGGAATCCGCCGGCCCCCTGGAAACGGTGTTCCGCTTCGACGGCGCGCACCTGGAGGACGGCGCTGAGAAAATGCGCTGGCGGATCCGCATGGCCGTCCGCGCGGACGGCGAGGTGGTCTTTGACGATACCTTCTTTTTCGCGGGCGATCCGGAGCGGGACCGGCTGGCGGGCTGGGGCCTGCGCTTTGAGACCCGGCTGTCCGGTCGGCCGTACCAGCGCCATATCCGGCTGCTGACCGACGGGGCGGTCTTCCATGATCATCCGACGCAGCTGTTCTACTGGAAAAAGCACCTGGATCCCGGTCTGCTGGCAGCCCAGCAGCGGGGAGAGACCGTGCCGGCCTCGGCGGAACTGGACGCGCTGGCCGGGGACCTGCCGCGGTGGGACCATTTCTGCCTGGCGCAGGTATCCGCGGGCCAGTTCACGATCCGCAAGAAGGCCTGGGAATCGGGATGCTGGCTGGAGGGCGTCACAGGCCGCCGGTCGCCGGGCGGCATGGCGCTCAGCGATCCGGAGCGGACGCTGAGCTTCCATGTCCGTGATTTCTGGGAGAAGCATCCGGCCGCGCTGGAGACGGAGGGCCTGTCCGCGGAGACGACCGCCTGCACGGCATGGTTCTACGCGCCGCAGGCGGAGCCGTTTGATTTCCGGCACTATGACCGGCGGACCTACCCGATGGGCAATTATGAAGGCTTTGATTACATGCGCCCGGATCCCAACGGCATCGCGGTCACCTGCCGGCTGGCCGTGTTCCCGGAGGCTGGCTATTGCCCGGACGATGCGCTCATCGCCCGGAACCGCGCGGTCCGGCGGCCGGCCGTATACGTGGCGGACCCCGGGTATTACCACGCGCACAGGGCTTTCGGGATATGGAGCCTGCCCGGGCGGGACACGGAGGTCGGCCGCTGGGTGGAGGGGCAGATCGAGGCCGCCTGCCGGTTCTACGGGGAGGAGGTCGAGGCCCGGAGCTGGTACGGCCTGTTCAATTACGGCGACCTGATGCATACCTATGAGGCCAGCCGGCATATGTGGCGCTGGGATGTGGGCGGCTATGCCTGGGACAATACGGAACTGGCGCCCACCTATTGGCTGTGGCTCCAGTTCCTGCGCACGGGCAGCGAGCGTGTCTTTGTCCTGGCCGAAGCCTTGAGCCGCCACGCCGCGGACGTGGACATGTACCATTCCGGCCCGATGAAGGGCCTGGGCTCCCGCCACAATGTGCGGCACTGGGGCTGCCCCTGCAAGGAGCCGCGCGTCTCCATGGCGGGGCACCACCGGCCGCTGTACTACCTGACGGGCGACCGCCGGATCGGCGACTGCATGGAGGACAGCCTGCGGGCCGGCGCGTCCCTGCGCGCGATGCCCTGGTTCTGCCGCGAAGATGGGAAGATCCACCTGAGGACGGGGCCGGACTGGGCTGCCCTGGTGTCCGGATGGATGACCGCGTATGAGCGGACGCTGGACCCGGCCTGGCGGCAGCTGATCGAGCGCGGCGTCGCGGACCTGAAGGCCGCGCCGCTGGGCCTGACCTCCGGCCCGGAGTTCGCGTTTGATCCGGAGACCGGTCATCTGGAATACCTGGGTGAGACCTCAGAGGGCATGCACCTGCAGGCCTGCATGGGGGAGACGGAGGTGTGGCTGGAGACGGCCGACATGCTCGATTGCCCCGACCTGGCGGAGATGACCGCCGGCAACGGCATGTATTTCTATCTGACCGAAGCGGAGCGGACCGCCCGGTCCGGCGGTCTTTTGCAGAGGCGGCCCTTCGGCGGGGTCATCTATTCCGCTGAAATGCAGGCCTGGGCAGCCCGCTGTGCCGGGGACAGAGCCATGGGCCGGACCATCTGGCGGCGGCTGCTGAGTCTCCTGTATGCCGAGGACAGGCCCGAAGGGTTTGCGCCGCGGACATACGCCGTCCGGGACGATGGTACGGCGCTCCGGGAAATCCCCTGGGTGACCACCAATTTCACTGCGCAATGGTGCCTGAAAGCCATCGTGACCGCCGGAATGATCCCGGACGACGCGCCGGAAACACTGGCGGAGCTGGCCGGGTCCCTGCGGGCAAACCCGCCTTCGGAACGGCTGTATGGGGCGTAAGGCACACGTGCCCGTAGGGGGGACTGGCGTCCCCCCTGCGTGACCCCCCTCTCAGATTTGCCTGTCGGACCTACGGTCCTCCCGGGCGGCAAATCTGCAAGGTAGAAATCGCTGACGCGATTTCGATGCCCTGGGCCTACCGGCCCGTTCGTCGGTGAAAATG
>CACXEB010000237.1 GCA_902766515.1 uncultured Eubacteriales bacterium | reverse complement strand
TGCGGCCTCATCCGCGGGGTGAACCGGCGGACTCCGGGATTCCGTGCCGAAGAGGACAGGGTGGTTCGCCGCTGGGCTGGGAAGGTGGACGTCCGGGGAAAAAGACGACGGTTCGGCCTACGGCCTCCCGCGGCTTCGAAGGCAGTCGGGTACGTCACTGGAACGTGGAGGTGGATCGCAGTTACCTCATAGTTCGCCTTTGACGATTCTTCTTATCGACTTTGCGGTACGCGTGAACAGTGACAGGCCAGGAAGCCGGGAAGCGCTGTCTGAAGAACTGTCTTGCAATCTGTTATGTTTTTTCGTATAATACAAGTGGGTTAATGTGGTTGGGTTAACGCAATCGGCATTGCGCGCCGGAAAGCCGCGCGGCTTATGGAAGGGAATGCGGGAGTTTGAAAACCTGGAGAACCAACGATCATGAAATCCGCGGCCGCTGGCTGGCGGCCGTGCTCATCGGACTGCTGTGGGTCGTGCTGCCCTGGAAACAAGCGCAGGCGGCCAAAACGAGTTACCCTGAGATCTACCTGGAAAGCAGGGACTGCCGCGTCCAGCTCTGGGAGTTCGGCAACACGGCGACCTTCTTTCTGCCGTCCGGATTTGATCTTGACCGGATGACGATCGAATGCGGCGCATCGGTCGGAACGGTGACGATCGACGGTGTCAGCTATGAGTCCGGCGACGTGGTGCGGATGGATGCCCTTGAGGAACTGCACACGCTGCGGTACAACCGTGTGAATTACGACCTGAAAATCATGAAATCCGACGGGCTGCCCGCCGTTTTTGTGACGACCGCCTCGGGCGGCCTGGAATTGCTCCACCAGAGCAAGCAGAATAAGGAAGCGGGGACCTTTCGCCTGTATGACAGCACGGGAAAGCTGACTGTCAGCGAGGAGCTGGAGCATGTCAAGGGGCGGGGCGATTCCACGTATTCCCAACCGAAAAAGCCGTACCAGATCAAATTCCGGCGCCGGGTATCCCTGTTTGGCATGCCGGCGGCCAAGCGCTGGGTGCTGCTGGCCAACCACAAGGAGAAATCGCTGATCCGGAATTCGATCGTGTTTGAAGCGGCAAGGTTCCTGGGGGAAAGGTATCCCATCGGCGACCAGTTTGTCGATCTGTATATGAACAGCCAGTACGTCGGCACCTATGAGCTCTGTGAGAAGGTCGAAATCGACAGCAGCCGGATCAACGTGCGGGATCTGCAGAAGGCGACGGAAGCGGTCAACGACCTGCCGCTGGACAGCTATCCGCGCTACGGCTCCTATAAAGCGGCCAAAAATACGTTCAAGGGTTACCAGATCCCGAACGATCCATTTGATATCACGGGCGGCTACCTGATTACGCTGGAGAAGGCGGGACATTATCCGGAGGACTTCAGCGGGCTGGTCACCCGGCGCAGCATCTGCTTTATCGTCAAGTCGCCGGAAAACCTGTCGAAGGCCCAGGGGGAGTATCTGTCCGCCTGGGTCCAGCAGCTGGAAGACGCCATCTATGCCAAGGACGGATGCGATCCGGAGACGGGGAAGCATTTTACCGAGCTGGCCAACCTGGACTCCATGGCGCGGGAATACCTGCTGGAGGAAGTCTTTAAGAACTATGACGTCAACCGGTCCAGCCAGTATATCGTCAAGCCGTCGTCTGCAGAAGGCGGTCTTATATACTTCGGGCCGGCGTGGGACTTTGACCTGAGCATGGGCGGATGGTGCGACGACGAGACCAACAACCATATCGCGAGCCCCCGCCGGATGCTGGCCAGCGCTGGGAAGGGCTGGCTGCCTTCGCTGTACAAGCACCGAGAGTTCTACGAACGCGTCATCACGATGTATTATGAAGAGATGGTGCCCTACCTGCTCGCGCTGACCGGCCAGACAGCGGATACAGCTGTTATGACGCTCAGGCAGCGCTATGAAGCCCTCCAGGCATCGGCCGCCATGAACTTTGTCCGCTGGCCGGTCCTGGAGAACACGAAGCCCGTGAATACGGGCACCACCTATGAAGCGAATATCGCCTACCTGAACGACTGGCTGATCCAGCGTATGGACTTCCTGGATACGGTCTGGTACGAGGATTATATGACGCTGCGGATGATGCGCTGACAGCGCTTCCCGTCTGCACCGCACACATCTGCATCTACGTGTCAGAAGAGCGTAAGCTGGCTGGTTTCGCTCAGCGAGTTCAGGCAGCCCTGGTCACGGAGCAGCTCCACGACGGCGGATGACACGTGCGAGCGGTTTTTGAGGTCCTCCACGGAGACGAAGGGGATCTCGCGCGCGGCCGCGAGGCCGTCCGCGGCGCTTTCGCCCAGGCCGCCCAGCGCCACAAAGGGGACGCGGATGCCGGTATCCCCCTCCGGGAGGAAACGGCGGGCATGGCTTTTGTACAGGTCTGCCGGCAGGAAATGGAAGCCGCGGGCCATCATCTCGCGGACCATTTCCATCGCGGTGATCTCGCTCTGCTCCTTGGCGGAGAGCTTCTTTTCCTGGTCGAGGCGCTTGAATTCGCGGATCCGCGCATTCAGGTCGTCCATGCTCAGCAGCATCGTGCAGGCGTCGAAGCCGTCGCCGCGGATGGTAAAGAAAGCGCAGTAATACGCCTGGGGCCGGTACACCTTGTACCATGCGACGCGCAGCGCCATGGTGACGTACGCCACCGCGTGCCCCTTGGGGAACATATATTTGATCTTTTTGCAGCTGTCGATAAACCACGGCGGCACGTTGTGGGCGACCATGGCTTCTTCCATCTCGGGCTTCAGGCCCTTGCCCTTGCGGACGCTTTCCATCGTGGTGAAGGCCATTTTGCTCTCGACGCCGTAGGCGATGAGCGCGTTCATGATGTCATCGCGCGTGCAGATGCACTCCTTCAGGGGGGCGACGCCGTTCATGATCAGGTCGCGCGCGTTGCCCAGCCAGACGTCCGTGCCATGGGACAGGCCGGAGATGCGGATCAATTCCTCCATGGTGGTGGGATGGGTTTCGTCGAGCATCCCGCGGACAAACGGCGTGCCGAATTCCGGGACGCCCAGCGTGCCGGTGGTGCAGTCGATCTGCTCCCGCGTGACGCCCAGCGCCGCCGGTGAGGAGAAGAGACTCATGACGTTCTTGTCGTCCATGGGGATCTGCTTGAAGGGAACACCAGTCAGCTCTTCGAGCAGGTGCATCATGGTGGGATCGTCGTGCCCGAGGCAGTCCAGCTTGACCAGCACGTCGTGCATGGAGTTGAAGTCGAAGTGGGTCGTGATGATGCCGCTTTCGAGATCGTCCGCCGGGTGCTGCACCGCGGTGAACTGGCAGATATCATAATTCTTGGGCAGCACCACGATGCCGCCGGGATGCTGGCCGGTGGTGCGCTTGACGCCCACGCAGCCCGCCGCCAGGCGGTCTTTTTCTGCCTCGGATACCGTCTTGCCGTGCTCTTCCAGGTACTTGAGGACGTAGCCGTAGGCGGTCTTTTCCGCCAGCGTGCCGATGGTGCCGGCGCGGAATACGGAGCCCTGGCCGAACAGCTCTTCGATGTAGGCGTGCGCGCGCGGCTGGTATTCGCCGGAGAAGTTCAGGTCGATATCCGGTACCTTGTCCCCCTCAAATCCCAGGAAAACCTCGAACGGGATGTCGAAGCCCTCCTTGCAGAGGGGCTCGCCGCAGACGGGGCAGGTCTTGTCCGGCAGGTCGACGCCGACGGTATAGCCCTTGGGGATGTCAAAATACCCCTTGCGGCATTTGGCGCAGCGGTAATGCGGCGGCAGGGCGTTGACCTCCGTGATGCCGGACATGCAGGCCACGAAGGAGGAGCCGACGCTGCCGCGGCTGCCGACCAGGTAGCCGTCCCGGAGGGATTTCTGCACCAGCTTGTTGGCGATGGAGTACAGGGTGGCATAGCCGTACCCGACGATGCTGTTCAGCTCCTTTTCCAGGCGCTTGGTGATGATCTCGGGCAGCTCGTCCCCGTAGAGCTCATGCGCGGTCTGCCAACTCATGGTTTCTATATCGTCGGCCGCATCCTCCCAGAAGGGGGAGAACGTCTCCTTGTTTTCGGGATGGGGGATATGCCAGAAGGTGGGCTCGATCCTGTCCGCAATCAGGTTGGTGTTGGTGACCACGACCTCGTAGGCCTTCTCGCGGCCCAGGTAGGCGAATTCCTCCAGCATCTCGTCCGTCGTGTGGAAGTACAGCGGCGGCTGCTCGTCGCAGTCCTTGAAGCCCTGCGCGTTCTGGATGATGGTGCGGAAGATGGCGTCCTCCGGGTCCATAAAATGGACGTCGCCGGTGGCGCAGACGGGGATACCCAGCTTTTCGCCCAGCCACACGACCTTGCGGTTGAAATCCCGCAGCGCTTCCTCATCGTCGGCGAGCCCCTCGCGCAGCATGAAGGCGTTGTTGCCGATCGGCTGGATCTCCAGGTAATCGTAAAACCGGGCGATCTTTTTCAGCCGGTCGTCGCTTTCACCGGCGGTCACGGCCTGCATCAGTTCGCCCTCGATGCATGCGGAGCCGACGATCAGGCCCTCACGGTAGCGCTGCAGCACGGCGCGCGGGACGTGCGGCCGGCGTTTGAAGTACTTGAGGTGGGATTCCGAAACGATATGGTTGATGTTTTCGACGCCCTTCTGCGTGGCAGCCAGCAGGACGATGTGCGTCGAGCTGCCCAGGGTGCACTCATGGGACAGGTCGTTCAGGTCGTCCAGCGTTTTGGCGCCGCGCTTGCGGGCCTCGTCCAGCATCAGGCTCAAGCAATGGGCCGTGGCGGTCGCGTCGTTGACGGCACGGTGCGCATCCTTCAGCGTTACGCCCAGCTTTTTGCAGACGGCGCCGAGCTTGTGCTGCTTCATATCGGGATAGAGCTTCCTGGCAAAGCTGAGCGTGTCGAGCACGGTTCCTTCAAAATGCTGCCCGACGCGCTTCAGCTCGTTATCCAGAATGGAAATATCAAATTTCGCATTGTGCGCGGCGACCGGGCAGTCGCCGATAAACTGCAGGATCTTGGGCAGCACCACCGCTGCCGGGTCCGCCGACATCACGTCCTGGTCGGTGATGTGGGTCAGCTCCTTGATCTTCTGCGGCAGGGGAAAGCCGGGATTGACAAACAGGTCCAGGGCGTCGACGATCTGCCCGTTGGCGATCTTCGCCGCGCCGAATTCGATCATCCGGTCCTTGCGCGTGTTGAGGCCGGTCGTTTCAAAGTCGAGGACCACGATCGCGTCATCGATGGACTGGCCGCGGGGGTTCTCGACGATCGCCTGGTCGTCCGTCAGGTACGCTTCGACGCCTGGGATCAGCTTGATGCCGTTCTTTTTGGCGGCGTTGTATGCTTCCGGATAGGACTGGACGACGCCGTGGTCCGTCACCGCGATGGCGGGGTGGCCCCAGCTGGCGGCGCGCGCGATCAGGTCGGAGACCGAGCTGACGGCGTCCATAGTGCTCATCTGGGTGTGCAGGTGCAGCTCGACGCGCTTCTTTTCGGCGTTGTCCTTCCGGACCGGCAGGGTGACGGGCATGATGTCGTCGGCCATGATGACGGTTTCCTTGAGGAAGTTGTCAAACTGCGTGCTGCCGCGCACCATGACGCCGATGCCGGGCTTGAGCTGCTTGACGATGGCTTCCGCCGGCTTTTTTTCTTCTGCGGTGATGGGCGCTTCATCCTCCGCCAGGGCGCCGCGGCGCTGGCGGGGGCGATAGTTCAGGAAGGTCTTGCACTTGATGGAGCTGGTGAAATCGGTCACGCCGAAGGTCACCAGCAGCGTCGTGCCGCCGGATACCTCGCGCGTCTCGACGCTCAGGATCTTGCCCTGGACGACCACGCGGCCGCTTTCGGCGTTCAGCCCTTCAATGGCGACCGGCGGCGCGGTGATGGCCCGGCCGCGGATCACGTTGACCTCCTGCTTTTTGGGCTTGTCCTCGGTCTGCGCGGCAAACAGCCGTTCCTCCTCCTCGACCCGGGCTTCGAGCGCCTCCTGCAGCCGCCGCTCGGTCTCGCCGCTGATTTCCACGCTGACGGTGGGGCGGAAGCGATAGATGTCCTCCACGGCCTGGCTGATCCGGTCCATGACCTCGCGCTGGCCGTAGAAGTCCTGCGCGAACACGTCGGGTACCTCCAGCTTCAGCTGGTTGCCGTCCATCTGCATGGTGAGCCAGCGCCGCCAGCCGCGGGACTGGGGATATTCACGGCTCAGGTAATCCATGACCGGCGCGCCGTACCGTTCCGGGTCTGCCCGGAAGGCGTCCGCGAGCGCCGGCGAAGCAACGCGCAGCGATACCCGCATGGACTGGAAAGTCTCTTCCAGCAGGCCTTTCAGGCGCACAAAATCATCCTGTCCGAGCAGCTGCCCGGACAGAAACGAAATGATTGCGTGATTGGCGGATTTATTGAAATAAACGCGTTCAATCGACAGCTGGCCCCGGGTCGCGGGGATGCGGCGATTGATCTCCTGCAGCAGTTCACCCTTTGTCATGAATGTATTCCCGTACGGCGCGCACCATCTCGGCGGTCAGGTCGCCGCGCAGGGTGCGCACGTATTCTCCCTTGATGTACAGCGCGGCGCACTGGTCTCCGCCGCACAGAGCGATGTCCTTGTCGCGCGCCTCACCGGGCCCGTTGACCACGCAGCCCATGACCGCGACGCTGAGGTCCGCGGTGACGTCGGCCAGGGATTCGCGCAGCTGGCGGGAGATCGCCTCGACGTCGATCCGGGTGCGGCCGCAGGTGGGGCAGGAGGTCCAGCGGATGCCCTGCCGCAGGCCCAGGGCCCGCAGGATGGTCAGTGCGGCTTCCGGTTCGCGCACCGGATCGCCGGTCAGGGACACGCGGATCGTGTCGCCGATCCCATCCAGCAGCAGCGCGCCGATCCCGATCGCGGACTTGACCGTACCTTCACCGGGCAGGCCGGCTTCGGTGACCCCCACATGCAGCGGGTAATCGCACAGCCGGTCGATCCGGCGGTACGCGTCCACCGTCAGGCGCACGTCGCTGGCCTTGAGCGACAGCACGATATCGTCGTATCCGGCCTGTTCCAGCAGTCGGGCGTGCCGGAGAGCGCTTTCGCACATGCCCTCAGCGGTGACACCGCCATGGGCCGCGAGGATGTCTTTTTCGATCGAACCGCTGTTGACGCCGATGCGGACCGGGATATGGTGGCGCTTCAGGCAATCGGCCACGTACCGCACTTTTTCTTCCCCGCCGATGTTGCCGGGGTTGATCCGAAGCTTGGCAATGCCGTTTTCCACGGCGCCGACTGCCAAGCGGCTGTCGAAGTGGATGTCCGCGCACAGCGGCACCGGGCTCTGGTCCACCAGCGGGCGCACCGCCTGGACGCAGGCGTCGTTATAGACGGAAACACGGACCAGGTCGCACCCGGCGGCCGCGAGGGCGCGGATCTGCGCAAGGGTGGCGGGCACGTCTTCCGTGCGCGTATTGGTCATCGACTGTACGGATACGGGTGCGCCGCCGCCGATCGTCAGGCGGCCGGCATGAACGGCTTTTTTCATCGGGTCCCCCTGAATATGCCTACGATGTCCTGGTAGGTCAGCGTGACGAACAGGATCATCAGCGCCGCGAAGCCGACCATCGTGATATAGGCTTCCGTTTTCCGGCTGAGCGGCTTGCGCCGGACGCCCTCGACCAGCAGCAGAATGATCCTCGCGCCGTCCAGCCCGGGGATCGGCATCAGGTTGACCAGGCCCAGGTTGACGGAAATGAAGATCAGCAGCAGGACGTAGGTCTCCGGGCCGTTTTTCTGCGTCTCCTTCGCGACGTAGCTGATGACGCCGATGGGGCCGGGCATCTCGCTCACCATGGACGGTTTGCTGACCAGCTGACCCAGGGACTCCAGGATCAGACCGCCTTCATAGACGCACTGCCGGGCCGACAGGCCGACGGATTCGATCAGGTTTGGATGGATCGTGGTCTGGCTGAGAATCGCCGGCTCAATCACGATGCCGATCAGCAGACGGCCGGTGCTGTCCGGCTGGGGGACGACGGAAACCGTCAGGTCCTCCTCACCGCGGGACACGACGACGGTGACCGCGGCGCCGTTCTGGCCGTACTGGCTGATCAGCTGGGAAAACCGGGGGGTGTCCCCGCTGCTGTTCTCCGCCACGCCGGCCGCGTCGACCCCGTTGACCGATTTCAGGACGTCGCCCGCCCGCAGTCCGGCCAGGTCAGCGGCGCTGCCCGGATTGACCGCCGCGATATGGCGGTAGCCGGTGATATCATACTCGATGGCGGTCTGGCCGCCGATCCAGAACAGGCCGATCCCGACCAGAAACGCCAGCACGAAATTCATCATCGGGCCCATAAAGACCGTGATCAACCGCTTCCAGACCGGGAATCCGCGCATGGCCCGGGGATCCTCGTCGGCTTTCTCGTCCGGGTCGTCCTCGCCGTAGAACGCGCAGTAGCCGCCGGCAGGGATCGCCCGGATGCTGAAGACGGTCTCATGTTTTTTGCTTTGCCACTGAACCAGCTTGCTGCCGAAACCGATGGAAAACTCGCGGACGGGAATGCCCGTCATCCGCGCTGCGATAAAGTGACCCCACTCATGGATGGTCACCATGATGCAGAGCATCAGCAGCGCGAGAAGGATATAAACAATGCTCATGTGTACTCCTGCTTCAATAGACTCTCCGCCGCCTGCCGGGCCTGCCGGTCGGCGGCTGTAATATCGTCCAGGCTGGCGGCCGGCATCGCGCCCAGGCGTTCCAGGACTTCCGCCACCACCCTGTAGACGGCGCCCATGCGGATCTCGTCGCGCAAAAATGCCTGCGCCGCGACTTCGTTGGCCGCGTTCAGGACGGCCGTCGCCGCGCCGCCCGCCCGCAGCGCTTCATAGGCGAGGCGCAGGGCCGGGAAGCGGTCCGGGTCGGGCGCTTCAAAGGTCAGCTGGGCCAGCGCGGCAAAATCAGGCTGGGGGACACCGCTGGCCGCGCGCGCGGGATAGGTCATCGCGTAAAGGATAGGCACCCGCATGTCCGGCACGCCCAGCTGGGCCAGGACAGCGCCGTCCTCAAAGCCGACCATCGAATGGATCACGCTCTGCGGATGGATCAGCACCCGGATCTGTTCGGGCGCCACGTCAAACAGCCATTTGGCCTCGATGATCTCCAGCGCCTTGTTGAACATCGACGCGGAATCCACCGTGATTTTGCGCCCCATGTTCCAGGTGGGGTGGCGCAGCGCCTGGGCGCAGGTGGCCTGGTCGATCGCCGCTTTTGTCCAGGTGCGGAAGGGGCCGCCCGAGGCGGTCAGCCAGATGGTCTGCGGCCGGTTGGGCCCCGCGACCTGCAGGCACTGCCAGATCGCGCTGTGCTCGCTGTCAACGGGGATCAGGGTCGGCTGTCCGTCCACCCATGGGCAGGCGTCCATCACCAGCGCGCCGCCGGCGACCAGCGTTTCTTTATTCGCCAGCAGGATCCGCTTGCCGGCTTTCCGCCCCGCAAGGGTCGCGCGCAGGCCGGCGACGCCGACCACCGCGACCATCAGGTCATCCGCGTCACATTCCGCCGCCAGGGCTTCCATCCGGTCCGCCGGGTAAAACCGGCAGAACCGGAGGTCCTCCGGGATTTCACCGTCCCATCCGCCGGTCAGGCAGGCCGCCTGGGGGCGGAACCGGCGGATCTGTTCAAACAGGAGGTCCGCCCGGCTGTGCGCGGTCAGCGCCGTGACCTGAAACAGCTCCGGATGGCGCTGGCATTCATCCAGCGTCTGGCGGCCGATGGAGCCGGTCGACCCCAGGATCGCGATCTTTCTCATGATACTGCCTCCACCAGGGCGGCCAGGCTGGACCCATAGATCAGCGTGTACAGATAGACGGCCAGCGTCGCGAAGAAAACGCTGTCCAGCCGGTCCATCATGCCGCCGTGGCCGGGGAATATATGGCCGAAATCCTTGATCCCGCAGTGCCGCTTTTCAAGCGAGGCGAACAGGTCGCCCACCTGTCCCAGCAGCCCGCCGATCACGCCGATCACAGCCGCATGCCAGATGGGCGCGACGGGGGTAAAGATCGAGTATACCAGGTGCAGGATGACGGCCCACAGGATGCTGCCGCCCAGGCCGCCCAACGCGCCCTCCACCGTTTTGTGCGGGCTGACGACCGGGCTGAGCGCGTGCTTCCCCCAGCGGCTGCCCACGAACAGGGCGAGGGTATCGCCCATCAAGGGCACGCCGAAGGACATCAGGATGAAATAGGTCTGCATCAGCCGGCCCGGGAACTGCTGGAAGCTCAGCATGCACATGCCGGGCAGCAGGACGGAAAACATCGGAAGGCACGAAAACATCAGGTCGGTCAGGGACGGTTCCTTCCTGAACAGGATATTGACGCAGGTCAGGACGCACGCGCAGCCCATCAGCAGCAGGACCAGATAACTGTGATTGGTGACCAGGAAGACGGGAATGCTGACGCACACGCAGATCCAGACCGGCCATTCCACCGGGTGGTTGCCCGCGTTTTTCATCGCGCGGAAGACCTCGAAAATGCACAGGCAGATGGAGGCCATGAACAGCACGGAAAACACCCAGCCGCCCATGGTCACGGCAAACGCCAGCAATAATACCAGGCCGATCCCTGTGAGAGTCCTGACGATCATGCCTTACGACCTCCGAATCGTCTGTCGCGCGCGGCATACTCCTCCAGCGCCTTGTGGTAGTCGCTGAGGGTAAAGTCCGGCCAGAGCTTGGAAGGAAACTCAAATTCCGCGTAGGAGCACTGCCACAGCAGGAAACCGCTCAGCCGCTGCTCCCCGCTGGTGCGGATCAGCAGATCCACCTCCGGCAGGCCGGCGGTGTACAGCTCGCCGCTGAACGCCGCTTCGTCGATTTCCCCGGGCTTCATCTCGCCCGCCAGCACCCGCTCGGACAGCCGCCGGACCGCGCGGAGGATCTCCTGGCGTCCGCCGTAGTTCAGCGCGATGCACAGGTTGAG
>CACXEB010000236.1 GCA_902766515.1 uncultured Eubacteriales bacterium | reverse complement strand
GGCGGCGTGAGCCTGCAGACGCTGGCGCTGTATGTGGGCGGCGATCCGCGGCCCGGCGCGGTGCGGCGGCTGTTTGACGATATGCTGGCGCAGCTGGACCTGCTGAAGGAAGCGGGCTGGGTCCAGATCGCCGATCCGCGGGAAGCGGAAGCCGGGCAGGTGAAGGTCATGCTGTCCATCGAGGGCTGCGAGATTTTTGCGGGCGGCCTGGAGACGATTGCCGAATGGCGCGCCCGCGGCGTGCGCATGGCGGCGATCACATGGAACTATGTCAACGCGCTGGGGACGCCCGCCAAGGTCAACGCGACCGACGGCCTGACGCCCTATGGGCGCGAAGCGGTGCGGGAGATGGCGCGGGTCGGCATCGCGCCGGACACATCCCACCTGAACGAGCGGGGATTCTATGACATCCTGGAAATGGGCGTTGTGCCGCTGGCTTCCCATTCCTGCTGCCGCGCCCTCTGCGGCCACAGCCGCAACCTGACGGATGACCAGCTGCGCGCGCTGTTCAGCGCCGGCGGCTACGTGGGCCTCAACTTCTATCCCTGGTTTCTGAGCGACGACGGGGTCTGCACGCTGGACACCCTGGCCGATCACCTGCTGCACATGCTGGACCTGGGCGGCGAAGGCATGATCGGCTTCGGGTCGGATTTTGACGGAATTGAAGTCAAGGTGCCGGGACTGGAGCATCCCGGCTGCCTGCCCGCGCTGTTCAGGACGCTGGAACGCCGCGGCATCACCGGCGGGACCCTCGAAGGCATCGCCGGCAGGAACCTGCTTCGGTATTATGAGCGGCAGGCTTATGCAGGATAAATTCGTACTGAAAGCCCCCTACCGGCCGTCGGGCGACCAGCCGCAGGCAATCGAAGCGCTGACCAATGGGATTCTGCGGGGCGATCCCAAGCAGACGCTGCTGGGCGTGACGGGATCGGGCAAAACCTTCACCATGGCGTCGGTCATCGAGCGCGTGCAGCGCCCGACGCTGGTGATCGCCCATAACAAATCGCTCGCCGCGCAGCTGTGCAGCGAGTTCAAGGCGTTCTTTCCCGACAGCGCCGTGGAGTACTTCGTCAGCTATTATGATTACTACCAGCCGGAGGCGTATATCGCGTCCAGCGACACCTATATCGAAAAGGACGCGTCCATCAACGACGAGATCGACCGCCTGCGCCACAGCGCGACCGCCGCGCTGAAGGAGCGGCGCGACGTCATCATCGTGGCGTCCGTTTCGTGCATTTATTCCATGGGCGACCCTTCGGAATACGAAGGTCAGATGATCTCCCTCCGGCCCGGGATGATGATGGACCGGGACAGCCTGCTCAGGCGGCTGGTGGAGATCCAGTACAGCCGGAACGACATCGGGTTTTCGCGCGGCGATTTCCGGGTGCGCGGGGATACGGTGGAGATCATGCCGGCCGCCGAGTTTGAGAACGGGGTACGGGTCGAGTTCTTCGGCGACGAGATCGAGCGGATCACCGAGTTTTCGGCGACGACCGGCCACATGCTGCACACGGTCCAGCACAAGGGCATCTTCCCTGCGACGCATTACGCGACGAATGTGACCGGCAGGGATGACGCCCTCAAACAGATCGAGCGGGACATGGAGCAGCGGGTACGGGAGTTCAAGGACGCGGACCAGCTGATCGAGGCCCAGCGCATCGAGCAGCGCACGCGCTACGATATTGAGATGCTGCGCGAGGTCGGCATGTGCCCGGGCATTGAGAACTACAGCCGCTACTTCGACGGGCGGCATCCCGGCGACGCGCCGTATACGCTGCTGGATTACTTCCCGAAGGGTTTCCTGACCCTGATCGACGAAAGCCATGTCACGGTGCCGCAGATCCGCGGGATGTACGCCGGCGACCGCGCCCGCAAGGAGGCGCTTGTCAACTATGGGTTCCGCCTGCCGTCCGCATTCGATAACCGGCCGCTGCGCTTTGAGGAGTTCGAGCAGCGGATCGGCCAGGTGATCTACGTATCCGCGACGCCGGCGGATTATGAGCGGTCACTGTCCACCCAGATCGTGGAGCAGATCATCCGGCCCACGGGCCTTCTGGACCCGAAGCTGACGGTGCGGCCCGCCACGGGCC
>CACXEB010000235.1 GCA_902766515.1 uncultured Eubacteriales bacterium | reverse complement strand
TGGCGACGATCAACCCGGTGGGGTCGAAGTACAGGCTGGGACTGTAACAGATATGGGTCACGCCGGTACCCGGGTCCTTGTAGCGGCATTCCACCAGATAATACTCCCGATAGCGGACGCCGGTAAACATATTGTCGCTGGTCTTGGTAGTGGAGGTCTGGGCCCGCACGTCCACGATGTCGGCCATCACGCAGCGGTTGTTCTCATAGGCTTCCCGCAGGCCGTCCACACGCTTTTTATCCTTCAGGAACACGCGCGCGCCGGCTGTCAGCAGCCCCAGGCCGCCGCCGATAAAGACAAGCAGGAAAACGATCATTACCGCGCCTTCCAGCCCGAAAGAATTGTCCACGTGATCCACGATGACGACCGCCAGTCCCAGCAGCGTCAGTGCGATTCCGATGGCCATCAGGATCCCGCCCACGAAGGTCCGGGTCTCCAGGCCGAATTTCTTGTAGCTTTCGATCGTCGTCATGGTATATTCCTTTCGCTGCTGATATGTTTGAACGTTCCCTGCGGATCCGTCGATCCCCGCTTATTGTACAACAAGATCCGGAAGAAAACAAGGGACGGCGGCCGGGCTGCGAAAAAGAATCCGCCGGGCCGCGCCGTGCTTTGGAATGCCTTTGCCTGTACGAAGAAGTGTGCTATACTTTGATCCGTACGGCCCGGCCCGCCGCTTGAGCGGCAGCATGGCAGGCACCCGGGATTTGATCCTGCCGGCCGGGGCGGGCGGGAAATCGCCTGAAACGGGCATTACAGGAGGTCAGCGATGAAAAACAGCAATGAATGGAAACGGCGCAGCCGGGCATGGAACATCCTGGCGATTTGCTGCGCCCTGATGGCAGCGCTTTCTGCCGGCGCGGCAGCCCATGCCGCCGACGCAGCGGGCTCGCGGCTGGTCGGCCTGCTGATCACCGCGGAGGACCTCGCCGCTTCCGTCGGCGGGGACGGCGTGCTGTGGGCGACCGAGGCGCGGGGAGCGTCCGACACGGAATATGTCTTTGATTCCGTGAAAGGCATCCGTTTCATCTGCTTCATGACTCAGGATGAGGAGGGCGGGAACAGCGTCGTGACCAACGCGGACCCGGAGATCGGCAGCGCCGGTTTCGACTTTGAGGACGAAGCCTCCATAAGGATGGAAGGGACGCTCTATGTTGTTCCGGGCCGGGACGAGCGGAACTTTTTCTATAATCCCGTCCTCCGGATGGAAGACGGCCGCGTGTGTGCGGTCCCCGGCGATCCCATGGGCGTCAGCGCCGGGATGAATCCGCCGGGCTCCTCCGTCGGCCAGACGCTGAAGGACGAGCGGACGCATATGGAAAACGGCGCAGAGATCACTGATGTCACAGTCGTGAGCCTGGAGATCCGGGCGGTCCGCAAACCGCTGCAAACGATCCTGCTGCAGTTCAGCGATACGCACGAGCTGCTGAACACAGAAGCATACGCGCCCGGCGCTGTCCCGGCGGAAATCACCCTGCTGCCCGGGGCGGACTACCTGCTTTCGGAGACGCGGGAGGCGGACGCGGACGGCACGGTCTTCACCCGGCGGGAGGTCTTCGGCCGGGAGGACGATTTCCTGACCACCCTGTCCTGCCGGGAGGATGGAATCTGTATCCAGCGGACCCATGAGGTGGTCTGGGGGACGGAGCAATAAATGATCTGCGGAGTTCAGGATGTTTCCGCCATGCGAAGTTCAACGGACTTGCCGCTGAACGCCACGCCATATTGCACGATCGTCCGAATGCCGCGGCCCGTCATATCCGCGGCGTAATTCTTTTCGACAATCTGCTTCAGCGCACGGTCGGCGAGTGCCTTCAGTTCGTCGCCGGAGCAATTCTTCTCCGCTTTTAGCTCAAATATGAAACCGGGATCGGCTGTGTTCCCGGGCATGAGCTGGATGTCATAACGCCCCTCACCGGATTCCCGGTTGGAGGTCACAGTGTAGCTGCTGCTGAAAAGAGCGCACAGGCCGAGGATCAGACCATGATAGAACGTCTCCTTGGCCGTGTCATAAT
>CACXEB010000234.1 GCA_902766515.1 uncultured Eubacteriales bacterium | reverse complement strand
TCGGGCACCTGGGCGGAATTCACGTATACGCCGGATGAAACCGGTTATTATACCTGGATGTCCATGGGGATCATTGATACTTACGGTGCTGTGGAAGACAGCCACGGCAATCGCCTTGCTGAAGACGATAATGGAGGAACAGGCAATAACTTCAGGGTCGTCTGTTATTTGAACGCGGGTACAACGTACAATCTGTGCGCGAGGTATGCCCGTGCTTACAACATCGGTTCATTCGATGTCAAACTGGAAAAATCCCAGGGATTGCTCACCGCATCAGCAGTTCAGTCGGACCTGCCTGTGCTGCCGGACACGTCTTTTACACTTGAAGTTGAGGCAACGTCACTGGATGAGCATGTATATTATCAATGGTACGTCGTTGAAGAAAGAGATCAGGGCAATACCGGCGGTTACGCTTATCAATACGGATATGAGATCAGCGGCGAAACGTCTTCTTCAATGACGGTGGCATCCATCAGCAAACGCTCTCAGTACCGCTGCAGGGTTTATGATAATTATGGTACTGAGATCGTCGTGAAATTCGGGGCGCGTATAGACAATCAGCTGACAGCCCAGCCTGATTGTGAGACAAACATCACTGTTCCGGGAAACGGAACGACCGTCCTGAAGGTGAACGCAGGCTGCAGCAATGGCTTACTTTGGTATCAGTGGCGAAAAGAGAGAAATGTGAATGGCTATTGGCGCTGGGAACTGAACAGCATCCTGTGTGGTGAAAACAGCGATACCCTGACGACGGATCCGGTGACTGAATATACGATGTATGTTTGTGAGATCACAGATGATTATCTGAACACAACTGAAGTAACGTTCATGGTGAACTGCGATGAATCCAGTTATTTTGACAATCAGTTGTCTGCTCAGCCGGTCGGCAGTGACAATGTGACCATACGGTATAATGATACTGCGGACCTTGAAGTAACGGCTTCCTGCAGCAACGGCAGCCTGGCCTATCAGTGGTTCAGACAAGTGGAGCACGGGAATTATCCGCAGTGGGAAGCGGTCAGCGGAGCGACATCCAGCGTTTTCACGACGGATCCGGCTCACGCACCGACGCGGTATTGCTGTCAGGTGACGGATGATTACAGTAACAGGGATATCGTTTTCTTTTATATCCATCTTGAAAATGTGCTGAATATCATTCGGTTTGGTGATTCCACTGTCGCTGTTCCTTTGAACGCGACAACGACGTTTGAAGTGAACGCAACATGCCTGAGCGGGGGAACAAGATTTCAATGGTACAGGCCGGATCCGAAAGGCGTTCATTGGCCGGGAAATGCCATCAGCGGTGCAACCGGGAATACATTCACGACATTCCCTGTGGTAGAAGAAACGCGTTATATATGCATGGCTTTTGACGATTATGGCCATTATTGCTTTACGGAGTTTTATGTCACGATTGACAATCAGCTGACCGCAACTGCCGTAGGCGATACCTGGTTAGGCGTGGCCCCCAACAGCACGGTGGACCTTGAAGTAGACGCGTCCTGTGCCAACGGCAGCCTGACTTACCGGTGGTATAAACACATTTATCATGGTGATAACGCCACGGCCGGGGAAGTACTTATACCCGGCGCTGAAGGCAACACGGTCACTACGGATCCTGTAACAGCGCCTGCTCAGTATCGTTGTGATGTGTCTGACGAGTATGGCGGAGAAAAATCTGTATACTTTTACGTGGATATGGACAACCAGCTGACTGTCCGGCCTGTGGGCAATTTATCAAGGAAAGTCTCCCTCAATGATACGGTCAGTCTGACTGTGAACGCTTCCTGTCTGGTTGGCGGGCTCCGGTATCAGTGGTACCGGTCCATGAGAGATGCAAATGGCAACTGGAGTGACCAGGAAACATTGGAAGGTGCCGTTTCGGACACGATCACGACGGACCCGATCAATACACTGACAGAGTATTTTGTGGAAGTGACGGATGATTATGGCAGAACAGACTATCAGTCTTTCCGGTTGAGTGTGGACAATGGGCTTGTTGTCCAGAGAAAACACCGGGTTTATACGATTGCTCCGGGAAGTTCGGTGACCCTGGAAATCGAAGCAACCTGCAATACCGGTTCGCTGACCTATAACTGGTGGATCGAGGGGTATAACGAGCCGACGCGGACGATTGAGGACATCACCGAGCGGTCCTGGTATACATGTGAAGTCGGCGACATCTACGGTAATTTTGAATACTGTGAATTTGAAGTCAATTTCGATACGGATCTCTGGGTCGAAGCGGTGGGGAATACGGAAATCACCGTACCCTACGGCTCGGACGTGACGCTGGAAGTTGCATTCGGCTGTACGCAGAGTGAAGAAGTGGGCATTGACTGGAGCGCTTTTGGATGGGATCACTTCAGTGAAAAGACGGAGTCTGAAGACCTGACCAAATGTACGCTGACCAATGTGACCGGTCTGGTGGGCGTATATGCCCAGGTATATGATGGCTTTGGCAATTACCGGCAGGCAGAATTTACCATCCGGGTCGAGAATGCCTTCAGCGCAGTGCCGGTTGGCAGCACGGTGCGAACCGTACAGGCCGGTGAAGAGGTCACGCTGGAGGTTCAGGCGGCTGCCATGGAGGGCGGTTTCCGATACGAATGGTATGAAGGAGACAGAGGTCTTGAAAATGATCGCGCTTCAATCACCATAACCGTGACGGAAAGCGCCGTTTACCGCTGCTATGTCTATGATATGTATGAAACGTCCGAAATCATCATTTTCACACTGAACGTCGGCGCACCTCAGACCATTGCGGTCGGCCAGTCCGTCACTGTCCGGATTGATACGCCGAAGAAATACAGCATCTTTGCATTCACACCGGCGGCAACGGGAACATACACGCTTTATTCTTTCGGCTCTACCGATGCGGACCCCTATGCGAAGCTTTATGACGGCAATGGTCAGCTGCTGGACGAATCGGATGACATGTATTCCTATTCCTATAACGACAGCGACGCGCACTGCCGGCTGACGGCCCGGCTGACGGCGGGGCAGACCTGTCAGTACTGGGTATCCTCCTACGATACCGGATCGTTTACAATCAGGCTGATCCGCGAATCCAGCGGCACAGGCAACGGTATGGAGGCGAAAATCACTTTGCGCGCAGGGCAGTCCGTGATCCTGCCGCCGCTGTACGGGGAGATCGCAAGCGTGACTTCGGACGATACCGCCACGGTATCCGTGTCCGGAAACGCTTTGACCGCCCTGCGTACCGGCACCGCCACCGTGACGGCGGAAGGCGCTTCGGGCACGGCTGTTTACGACGTGACGGTTGTTGTGGAAGCAGTCCTGAATACCCCCGCCGGGCTGCGCGTGATCGAACAGAACGCTTTCTCGGGTGACAGGCAGGTGCGCTTTGTGGTCCTGGGAGATCATGTGTCCCGCATAGACGCGTTCGCGTTCAGCGGCTGCGGCCTTGAACAGCTCGTCATTCCCGCCGTTGACACACAGATCGCTTTCTCCGCCCTGAACGGCGTCCGCCCCCTGATCGTCTGCCGGCCCGGCAGTACCGCGGAAGCGTTCGCGCGCGAGTTCGGGTATGTCTGGGTCTATATCAACTGATACGCTTCTGACAGGCTTTTTCCGTTCGCATTCTCCCCCTTGCACAGCGAGGGGGTTTATGCTATAATTGCCCAAAAGGGGCTGTAGAGGCCCGGATTTTACAAAGAAGGAGCGTTGTATTATGAAGAAATTGGTATCCCTGGTGCTGGCGCTCATGATGGCGCTGTGCGCGGTCAGCGCGATGGCGGACGTGGCGGCGGATGTCGCGGCCGGCGAGGCGCTGAGCCATGACGAACTGGTCGAAAAGGCGAAGGCGGAGACCGGCAACTTCGTCGTTTACGGCAATACGAGCCGCATCGCGACGGCCGTCGAGGAATTCGGCGCGCTGTACGGCATCCCGTTCGAGTCCAACAACCTGAAGGACCAGGAAATCTACACGAAGCTCCGCGCTGAGAACGGCGCGACGGCGGCCGACATGGTCATGATCCAGGACGGCGCACAGCTGACCGACGCGATCGCTGAGGGCCTGGTCATCAACTTCGTGCCCGCGGCCGTGAAGGACGTGCTGGATCCGGCGGACCAGCAGCCCGCGCTGGTGCACCAGTACATCAACAAGCTGTTCATCTACAACAACCTGGGCGACAATGTGCCCGCCATCAAGAACGTCTGGGAGCTGACCGAGCCGGCGATGAAGGGCAGCGTCATCTTCAAGAATCCTGAGAGCGAAAAGGTGAACATGAACTTCCTGGTCATGCTGACCAAGGATGAGTGGGCGGACAAGCTGGCGCAGGCGTATGAAGCCTACAAGGGCGCCCCGATCGAGCTCGGCAGCTACAAGAACGCCGGCTACAAGTGGATCGCCGAGTTCTTGGGCAATGTGACCTTCGGCAAATCCGACACCACGATCGCCGAGGAAGTCAGCCAGGAGACCGCCGCGGGCCGCATCGGCCTGTTCGTGCTCAGCAAGCTGCGCTCCTCTTCCGTGTTCACGGACAACCTGACGGTCGCCCAGTACGACGCGTCCCTGAACGGCTATGAGATCGAGCCCTTCGCGGGTTTCATGTATCCGATGTACACCATGGTCAACACCAAGGCGACCCGTCCGTACACCGCGATGCTGTTCATCGAGTACCTGATGACCCAGGAAGGCTTCCAGCCCTGGGGCAAGTCCATCGGCGCGTATTCTCCCAACCCGGCGATCACGGTCAACGAAGGCGATCTGACGATCGACGTGTGGAAGAGCACGCTGGTGATGGAGGACGCGGAATACATCCTGGAGAACTTTAGGGTTGAGGACTTCATCCTGCAGCACTGCCAGAACTAATCCTGCTATCCGGACCGGCGGGACGCGGTGACGCGCCTCCGCCGGTTTTTTGCAAGAAGAGGTGATCTTTGTGGTACAGGCCCATGCGCAAAGCGTCCGCCTGAGCCGGCTCCGGGGCAGGGTACGCGCCTGGCTGTCCAAGCCGGCCAACGTCATCCTGCTGGTTTTCCTGGTCATGCTGGCGCTTTTGACCCTCTATCCGCTCCTGTCGATGCTGGTAGAGACCTTCACCCTCCACACGAGAAGCGAAGCCCGCGAGGCTGGGCAGTCGTTGGGGGAACTGACATGGTATCATTTCCAGCGGATGTTTGCCGATGGTGATTATAGCCGGATCCAGTTCTACCAGCCGTTCCTGAATACGCTGATCGTCTCCGTAGCGGCGTCCGCGATCGCCATCCTGTTCGGCGGCATGGTCGCGTTCCTCGTGACGCGCACCAACCTCAAGTACAAGAAGTTCGTCTCGGCGGTCTTCACGTTCCCGTACATCATGCCGGCGTGGACGCTGGCGCTGTTCTGGGAGACCTTCTTCAAGAACGTGAACATCGGCCTCAAGACGTCCAACGGCATCATGGCGTCGGTCTTCGGCATCTATATGCCCGAGTGGTTTGTGTACGGCGCGTTTCCGATCGCGCTGGTGCTCGGGCTGCACTATGCGCCGTTCGCCTATATCCTGATCGGCGGCATCCTGCGGAACATGGACGCGAACCTCGAAGAGGCTGCGACCATCCTGAAGACCAGCCGCCCGCGCATCATCTGGAAGATCACGCTGCCGATCGTCAAGCCGGCCATGCTGTCCACCTTCCTGCTGGTGTTCGCGAGCTCCATGTCCGCGTACTCCGTGCCCGTGTTCCTTGGCTCGCCGGTCAGGTACTACGTGCTGTCCACCAAGATGAAATCCCTGATGGACGGCAATCCGGGCCAGGCGTACATCATTGTCGGCGTGATGATCCTCTTCGGCGTGGCGATCCTGATGCTCAACCAGAAGGTCACCAACAGCCGCAAGCAGTTCACGACCGTGACGGGCAAGTCCGGGCAGATCAGCAAGATCAACCTCGGCAAGGCGAATGCGCCGGTGGCCGTGATCCTGGTCATCATCCTGCTGATGGTCGCGGTAGTGCCGCTGGTGACGTTCGCGCTGGAGTCCGTGATCATCAAGGCGGGCGATTACAGCCTGAACAACATGACCCTGGACTTCTGGATCGGCACCAACCTGACCGAGCGGCTGGACCAGGGCGATTCGACCGGCATCCTGCTGAACCCGAAGGTCTGGAGCGCCCTGGGCTTCAGCCTGGGCCTCGCGCTGACCTGCGCGCTGGTCGCGGGCACCTCCGGCATCCTGGTGGGCTACGGCGTTGCCAAGCGGCGCGGGAGCAGGCTGTCCTCGTGGGTCAACTCGCTGAGCTTCTTCCCCTACCTGATGCCAGCGCTGGCCTTCGGCGCGATCTACCTGTCCATGTCGTCCCATCTCCCGTGGCTCCGCGGGTTCCTGCTGCTGGCGCTGGTCGGATCGGTCAAGTACCTGCCGTTCGCCTCACGCTCCGGCGTCAACGCCATGCTGCAGCTGTCCGGCGAGATTGAGGAAGCCGCGCTGATCACCGGCATCCCGTGGTGGAAGCGGATGGCCCGGGTCATCTTCCCGATCCAGAAGTCGAGCTTCCTGTCCGGTTACCTGCTGCCGCTGGTATCGTGCATGCGCGAGCTGAGCCTGTTCGTACTGCTGGTGCCGTCCAGCAACACCATCCTGACGACCATGCTGATGCAGTACTCGGAGAAGGGCTGGGCACAGTTCGGCAACGCGATCAACCTGCTGATCATCGTCGTCGTGCTGATCATCAATTTCACCGTCAACAAGCTGACCGGCGCATCTATCGATAAGGGAGTAGGAGGCTGACCATGCCTGAAATCGTATTGGAACATGTCACCAAGCGCTTTGCGAAATTCGTGGCGGTGAACGACCTGAACCTGACGATCCCGTCCAACTCGTTCATCACGCTGCTGGGGCCTTCGGGCTGCGGCAAAACGACCACCCTGCGCATGATCGCGGGGCTTGAAACGCCGACGGAGGGCCGGATCACGATCGACGGGAAAACGGTCTTCGACGCGGACAGGGGCATCAACCTGTCGCCGGACAAGCGGGACGTCGGTTTCCTCTTCCAGAATTACGCGCTCTGGCCGCACATGACCGTGTACCAGAACATCGCGTTCGGCCTGGAGAACCTGAAGTGGGACAAGGCGAAGATCCGCGCCCGCGTGAATGAGCTGCTGGCGATGCTGAAGATCGAGCAGTTTGAGAAACGCTATCCCAGCGAGCTTTCCGGCGGCCAGCAGCAGCGCGTGGCCATCGCCCGCACGCTGGCGCCCGGACCGAAGGTGCTGTTCATGGACGAGCCGCTCAGCAACCTGGACGCCAAGCTGCGCATGGAGATGCGGACCGAGCTCAAGCGCCTGCACCGCGACACCGACTCCACCTTCGTTTACGTCACGCACGACCAGCTGGAGGCGATGACGCTGTCCACCCGCGTGTGCATCATGGAGACCGGTGTGCTCCAGCAGTACGCGCCCCCGCTTGAGATGTACAACAATCCCGCCAACCTGTTCGTGGCGGATTTCATGGGCAACCCGACCATGAACTTCCTCGAGGGCACGCTGAACGCGGGCGGCGCGCTGCGCTTTGCCGGACTGACCACACGCTTTACGGCGACGGAAGGCAATCCGGCACCGGGCGAGGTCATCGTCGGCATCCGTCCGGAGTATATCCACATCAACGACGGCGGCCGGCTGACCGGCACGGTGTTCTCCACCCTGCCTTCCGGCATGGAGACCACCGTCAAACTGGACGTCCACGGCGAATCCCTGACGGCCGTGGTGTTCGGCGACGTGGACTACGAGATCGACAGCGAGGTCTCCTTCTCCTTCCACAAGGCGGCGGTCCTGTTCGACAAAGAGACCCGGATGAATATCGCCAAGGGAATGATCGAGGTATAAAGTCAGGATCAACAAAAAAAGGCTGCTTCGACAGCCTTTTTTTGATGATCACCGGTTATCTACCTTCTCCGGATACAGGTCGTGCTGGCTGAGACGCTGCCAGGCGACCTCCTCCCAGCGCGTGCCGGGACGGCCGTAATTGCAGTACGGGTCGATCGAGATGCCGCCCCGGGGGGTGAACTTGCCCCAGACCTCAATGTACTTGGGATCCATCAGGCGGATCAGGTCGTTCATGATGATGTTGACGCAGTCCTCGTGGAAATCCCCATGGTTGCGGAAGCTGAACAGGTACAGCTTGAGCGACTTGCTTTCCACCATCCGCACGTCCGGGACATAGGAAATGTAGAGGGTCGCGAAGTCCGGCTGGCCGGTGATGGGGCAGAGGCTGGTGAACTCGGGACAGTTGAACTTGACGAAGTAATCGCGGTCCGGATGCTTGTTGACAAAGGTTTCCAGCACCTCCGGGGCGTAATCGCTCTTGTAGACGGTGCCGTGATTGCCCAGCAGGGTCAGCCCGTCGCGCTCGGCTTCAGTGCGTCCGGTCATGCGGTCACCTCCTGTGTATAGCGGTTGGTCAGCAGGTAGAAGGGGATCGTGTCCAGCGCCGCGTAGATCAGCTTGACCGCGTACTGGCTCAGGATCATGCTGAACAGGTTGGGCACCGTGCCGTAGAAGGCGAGGGTGATGAAGACCGCGGTGTCGATCAGCTGGCTGGTCATGGTCGAGCCGTTGTTCCAGATCCAGCGGCCGCCCTTCACTGAGCCGTGCCGACGGATGTACGCGTCGCGGATCCGGTGGAACGCCCAGACATCCCAGGTCTGCGAGCACAGGTAGGCGATCAGCGATGCGGCTACCACGCGGAAGGTGCTGCCCAGGACGGAGGTGAAGGCCGCCTGGTTGTCGGCAAACGGCGCGACCGGCAGCAGGATCGCCAGCCCGATCATCAGCAGGCTGAGCAGCTGGCAGGCGATCCCGTACAGGACGGTGCGGTTCGCTTCCTGCTTGCCCCAGATTTCGCCGATGACGTCCGTCATTAGGAAGGTCAGGGGATAGGCCACCACCGCCGCGGGAACGGTCAGCGCCCCGAACAGCAGGACGATCTTGCCGCTGAGTACGTTGGACGTTACCAGCGAGGTGACAAACAGGACGTTCAGGAGAATGAGGTTCTGAGGTGTTTTTTTCATGGATGCTCCTTGTTTCCGGCGAAAAAAAGACTCCCGGTCCATCGGCCCAGGAGCACAACAAAAGGATCGCTTTTGCCTTTTTTCGTCCCGTAGTTTTGTTTAAAGACAGGATGGTCACGAACTGTCTGCCCGGCCGGAGCCGAACGGCAGGAGTATAGCACAGCCCCGGAAGCCGTGTCAAGCCGCTTTTCCAGCGACTGGTCACTGTTCAGCCCCCCGTGAACAGTGACGCGCGAACATCAACAGGGCAATCGCTTATTGCGAAACTATTACGATATATTACAATTTTGTTACCAAAAGGAGAATGCGGAACAATGTCAAAGTAATCATAGGGGGTGATTGCTTTGACAAAGGAAGAACAGAAAACATTTCTGGAATTGCTGGCAGACATACCGGAATTCCGGAAAGGGAACGCGATCAAATACTCATTGCGGGATGTGCTGTTTCTAGCGATATTTGCGATCTTATGCGGAGCAGATACATACACAGGAATGCATACATTTTCTGAGTTG
>CACXEB010000233.1 GCA_902766515.1 uncultured Eubacteriales bacterium | reverse complement strand
GCGTCCCGGTCATCTGCCTGTATCCCTTCGTGCAGAAGCACTTCGTCAAGGGCGTGATGGTCGGCGCGATCAAAGGATAAGAGCAAATAAAACAGCAATGCAAAAAGAGCAGCCCATCGCTGCTCTTTTGCATTGCCGGATTTTACTTCCCCAGCGCCTTGAACATCCAGCCCTTGTAGGCCTCCACGCCGGGCTGGTCAAAGGGATTGATGCCCAGGAGCTCACCGGAGAGATAGCAGGCAAACTGGAAGAAATAGAACAGCTGGCCGAAATGATAGGCGTCCACCGCCCCGACCTCCAGGATCACACAGGGCATTTTCGCGCTGTGCGCGGTCACGGTGGCGTCAAAGGCCGCCCGGTTGATCTCCCAGAAATCCTTGCCTTCCAAATAATCGAAGTGATCCTGCTTGCCGTCGCTGTGGATCACCAGGTGATCCGTCGGTTCCTGAACATCCAGGAAGGTCTCAAACATCAGCGGCGCGCCATCCTGCAGATACTGGCCCACGGCGTGCAGCTCCTCGGAATACTCCGCGGCGGCCGGGAAAATGCCTTTGCCGTCTTTGCCCTCACTCTCGGCGAACAGCTGCACCCACCACTTATAGAACCACCGGAACTGGGGCTCAAAGGAGGCCAGCATTTCCAGCGCATACCCCTGCCTGTGATAGAGATTGCGCAGGACGGCATAGCGGAGCGCCGGATTGTTTTCCGCATCAGCGCTATGGAGCAGGGCTTCCATGTCCTTGCCGCCCCGCACCAGCGCGCGGATATCAATGCCCGCCACCGCCATCGGCAGCAGGCCCACGAAGCTGAACGCGCTGTAACGCCCGCCCACGTCCGTCGGGAAGGGGACGAAGGTATAGCCCTCCTGCCGGCACAGCTTTTCCAGGGAGGAGCCGTAGGTGCCGGTGCAGATGGTGCGCTTTGCCGCCTCCTCGGGGCTGTATTTCTTTGCCATGGCCTCCCGCAGGATGCGGAAGGAGGAGCCGGGCTCCAGGGTCTCAAAATTCTTGGCGATACAGTCGATGGCGTAATCCTTGCCCTCCAAGGCGCGCAGCATTTTGTTCAGCGCGTGGGGCGACAGGGTGTTCCCCGCATAGATGATCTCCACGCCGCCGTCCTGCAGCGCCTCGATCACGCTGCGGGCGGCGTTATTGCTGCCGCCGACCCCGATGAGCACAAAGGCGTCGCAGGTCTTTTTGATCTGCTCCGCAATCGTTTCGATCTGACAAAGCCAGTCTTCCCCCGCCCACTGGTCCAGGCGCAGCCAGCCCTGGCTGTCGGCATACTTTTCTTCCCCGATCCGGGCGCGGTCCAGAATGGGGGCCGCCGCCCGCATCGCCTGGCGGAGCCCTTCTTCCGTCACCCGGGAAGCGCCGTCACGGATGTTGATATTCAGCATGGCTTCATTCTCCTCTCAGGTCGATCAGCCGGGGCAGCGGGCCGCCCAGCAGCGGGCGGCACCAGGCCTTGAAGGCCTCCGTCACGCCGTTACCCTCCGCGTTAATGAATTCTTCCGGCATTTTCCGCTCCGTCAGCATGACCTCCCGGATATCCGCCAGGAAGGTTTCACTCTGATATGGTTGGCCAGGCACTCGGCGAAGAGCCACCATTTTCGCGGTTTCCCCGCTGACCGCAGCCCTCACGGCAGCCCGGCCGCAGGCTTCCGCCTCGTCGCGGTCGACCCTGCTCTGCCAGGCGATGGATGCCCGGCCCATGAGCCCGGGCTTCTCGGAGCGGGCCTTGTAGCCCAATTCTTTGATGATCAGCTGCGCCAGATGGGCGGACACGTCTCCGAAGTAGGTCGCCCGGCCAACGGTAAAGATCGGATCAACGACGGGCTTCCCGCCCGGGCCGTGCAGGCCCTCGCTGACCACCACCACGCCGTGGCGCTTTTCTTCGATCAGCTTTTTGACATCCCGCAGGAAGGCTTCCTCGCTGAAATCCCGCTCCGGCAGATAAATGAGGTCCGGGCCGTGCCCATAGCTGTCCGCCGCCAGGGCCGACGCCGCGGTGATCCAACCGGCATTGCGGCCCAGGGCTTCGATCACGCACACGTGGATGGGCAGGCTTTTCACGTCGCAGCAGACCTCCGCGACACTGCCGGCCATGTACCGGGCAGCGCTGCCATAGCCCGGGGCGTGATCGGTGACGGCCAGGTCGTTATCAATGGTCTTGGGGATGCCGATGACCCGGATATCGGTGTCCGCGCAGCGCTGCTGCAGCTTGCCGCAGGTATCCATGGTGCCGTTGCCGCCGTTCATCAGGACGTAGCGGATGCCGTATTTCTGTAAGATGGCCAACATGGCTTCATATTCCGGCGCTTCCATGGCGTCCCGGGAGGTGCCGATGGCGGAAGCGGGGCTGGACAGCAGGGCATCCAGCACATCCCCGGGCAGATCCGTGACATCCCGTAGCCGCTCCTTCAGCAGACCGCCCGTGCCGCCGATGGCCACATAGATCCGGCCCACCTGATCGCAGGCCTGCGCCTCCCGGATGGCACCGTACAGCGACGCGTTGATCACCGCCGTGGGTCCGCCGCCGTGAATGATAATCAGGTTGTTATTCATCAGTGGGTTTCTCCTTTACAAAAGGCCCAGCAGGCCCAGCGCCAGACCGCCCGCTCCGCATAGCGTCATGGTCAGGATGGGGTTCGTTTTGAATCTTCTCAGGGCGAAGAAGGCGGCGGCAAACAGCGCCATCGCGCCCCATTGCGCGTTTTCCAGGCTGATCTGCTGCCGTCCGCCGAAAGCCACCTGCAGCAGCATATTGAGCCCTGCCGCGCCG
>CACXEB010000232.1 GCA_902766515.1 uncultured Eubacteriales bacterium | reverse complement strand
CCTATGTGACCGTCATGTACGGTTGCAACAACTACTGCACCTACTGCGTGGTGACCTACGGATGCCAGATGAACGCGCATGACTCGGAAAAGCTGGCTGGCACACTGGAGGCGATGGGTCTCACCGAAGCCCCGCGCGAGGCAGCGGATTTCGTCCTGCACAACACCTGCTGCATCCGCGACAACGCCGAGCGCAAGGCGATGGGCAACGTCATCTGGCTCAAGGAATTGAAGAAGGAACGGCCGGACATGCTGATCGGCGTCTGCGGCTGCATGGTGCAGGAGCAGGGCGTGGCCGACGCGTTCCGCCGGCAGTATCCCTTCGTGGACATCGCGTTTGGCACGGGCGCGCTGCACCGGCTGCCGGAGCTGTTGTACGAAGCGGTCACGCGCAGCACGCGGATGATCGAGGTGGACGACGACCAGAGCACCCTGACCGAAGGGCTGCCCATCCGCCGCGCCAGCCCCTGGCAGGCCTATGTGACCGTCATGTACGGTTGCAACAACTACTGCACCTACTGCATCGTCCCCTATGTGCGGGGGCGGGAGCGCTCCCGCCAGCCGGACGACATCCTCCGCGAGGTGGATGGACTGGTCCGGGCGGGCGTGCAGGAGATCATGCTGCTGGGCCAGAATGTGAATTCCTACGGCCGGACGCCGGATACGGGCCTGGACTTTGCCGGCCTGCTCCGCCGCGTGGCGGAGACGGGCATTCCGCGCATCCGCTTCATGACTTCCCATCCCAAGGACCTAAGCGACGCGCTGATCGAGGAGATCGGCCGGAATCCGCAGGTGATGGGCCATTTCCACCTGCCGGCCCAGTCGGGCAATGACCGGATCCTGCAGGCGATGAACCGGCATTATACGGTGGCGCAGTACATGGACCGGGCTTCCCGGCTGCGGCAGGCCCGGCCGGACATCGGGCTGACGACGGACCTGATCGTCGGCTTCCCGGGCGAAACGGAAGCGGAGTTCCAGGATACCCTGGCGCTGGTGCGGGAAATGCGGTTTGACAGCGCCTTTACCTTCATCTACAGCCCGCGGGTCGGCACCCGCGCCGCGGAATTCCCGGACCAGGTGCCCGCCGACGTGGCGACGGACCGGATCACGCGCCTGATCGCCGCGCAGGAGCAGGAGACGGAGAAGGTGCTGACCGGCATGGTCGGCCGGACGGTCCGCGTGCTGGCGACGGATGTTTCCCGCCGCGACGCCGGCATGCTGACCGGAAAGTGCGAGCGCAACATCAGCGTGAACTTTGCGGGCCGGCCCGAAAACATGGGCCGGATCGTCCCCGTCCGGGTGACCGTCGCGAGCCGGACCACCCTGAAGGGCGAACTGGTCTGATATTTCTATCCGATCTCAGGACTGTACAGCGGACGCTTTGTTTCTTCTGTGTTTTTTCGGCCGGGCAGCCTTGTTTCGGTGGGACGGGTAACCTATAATACAGGAGCTGCGGCGCTTTTCGGCCGCTTACACGCTTCCGGAAACGAGGTTGACTGACATGCCCAACGATTCCCTGCCGTCACAGGTCTTCATGGCTGCGGCCGAGCGATTTCCCACGCCTTTCCACCTGTACGATGAGGCCGGCATCCGGCGGACAGCCCGCGCGGTGTGCGAAGCCTTTGCGTGGAACCCGGATTTCAGGGAGTATTATGCCGTCAAGGCGCTGCCCAATCCGGTCATCCTGAACATGCTGCGGGAGGAAGGGCTCGGGCTGGACTGCTCCAGCCTGACGGAGCTGATGATCGCGCAGCGCCTGGGCTTTACGGGCGACGAAATCATGTTCAGCGCCAACGCGATGCCGCCCGAGGAGTTTGACCTGGCCCGGCAGCTGGGCGCGATCATCAACCTGGACGACATCACGGATATCGACCTGCTGATGGCGCACGGCGGCATCCCCGAGACGGTCTGCGTGCGCGTGAATACCGGCGGCACCTTCACATTCGGCAGCAACCGGATCATGGGCAATCCGGGGGAAGCCAAGTACGGCTGGATGCCGTCCCAGCTGCAGGAGGGGCTGCTGCGCCTGAAGTCCCTGGGCGTGAAGCGCTTCGGCCTGCATGCCTTCCTGGCGAGCAATATGACGGACCCGGGGTATTATCCGGCCCTTGCGCACATCCTGTTTGACATGGCGGCGAAGGCTTCCGCCGGGACGGGCCTGCAGGCGGCGTTCATCAACCTGTCGGGCGGCATCGGCATCCCCTATACGCGGGACGTGCCGCCGGTGGATATCCACGCGGTGGGTGACGCGGTCCGCCGGGAATACACCGCTGTCTTCGGCGCGCCGGAAGCGGGCAAGCCGGGCATCAAGACCGAGCTGGGCCGGTATGTGACAGGACCGCACGGCTTCGTTGTCACCCGCGCGGTCCATGAAAAGAAAACCTTCAAGCATTATATCGGCGTGGATGCCTGCGCCGTGCAGCTGATCCGCCCGGCCATGTACGGCGCGTACCATGAGATCAGCATCGTGGGCCGCGAGCATGAGCCCGCGACGGAGACCTATGACATCACCGGCTGCCTGTGCGAGAACAACGACAAGTTCGCCATAGACCGGCGGATGCCGCCCATCCATATGGGCGACCTGCTGATCATTCATGACGCCGGCGCCCATGCTTTCGCCATGGGGTACCAGTACAACGGCCGCCTCCGCACGGCGGAGATCCTCTACCGGCAGGACGGCACCTTCGAGCAGATCCGCCGCGCCGAAACGCCGGAAGATTACTTCGCCACCATGGTCTGGCCGGATCCGGTGTCCCCGATCAGCTGAAGCGCGTTATCGCGCAGGATCAGGGCCTGCTCTTCTTCGGAGAGCGGCAGTTCGCGGAAGGCCTTCAGGGCTTCCGCCTGGTCGGCCCATGGGCTGTCGGAACCGAACAGCACCCGGCGGACGCCGAAGGCCCGGACCAGGGCCATGAACCGTTCCGCGTCCAGCATTTGCAGCGCCGCATCGCATTGCGGCGCCGTTTTGTTTTCATACCAGCCGTCTCCGTTCGGCGTCATGCGGCCCAGGGAGAACGACGTGTCGATGTACGCGCCGGTGGCCGGCAGCAGGTCCAGCACCTCGTCCCAGCACCGCCAGCCGCCCATGTGCGCCAGGATCAGCGTCATGGGACCGACCTCCCGCAGGGCGTGAAGGATCATCTGCGGGGACGCGTGCACCGCGCCGGGCAAGCCCACGTCCAGGCCGGCGTGGATCAGCACGCACAGCCCCAGCTCCGCCGCCCGGCCCAGGATGCGCAGATAACGGATGTCATCGAAGTCGACGCCCTGGTAGATGGGATGGAGCTTGATGCCTCGGATGCCCGCGGCGCGGATGCGGCCCAGTTCGGCGTGCCAGTCCTCAAAGTCCGGATGCATGCACCCGAAGGACATCAGGCCGGTGTCGGCGGTCCGCTCGTTGATGCGCAGGGAGGCGTCGTTGACCTTGACCACCTGCCGGGGTTGGGTTGCCACGGGCAGGATCACGGACAGACCGATACCGGCCTGGCGCATGGATGCGCGCAGGCCGGTTTCCGTGCCGTCGGTGAAGGCCTTGGTATGGGACGCGGCGCTCAGCTGCGCGACGGCGCGCGCGGCAATCGCCTCCGGGAAGGTGTGAGCATGAAAATCGATGATTGTCATACCGTCAGGGTTACCTTCTGATTTGGCTGTATACCCGGTTTCCCGCCGCCGCGGCCAGCACCATGCAGATTGTCAGTTCGGGAACCAGGTACGCACCGTTGTATATGATGCTGTACACCAACGGTGCCTGACCGTTGTCCACTGGATAGGCGGCTACCCACATAAGGCCTGCCAGAATGGCCGAAACAGCGCGTCCCAGAACAGCTATACCCATGGCAGGCAGCAGCTCGGAGCGGTCCGGGTACTTATATACGATGTAGAGCAGGACCGCAGACACGATTGCCAGCACGATGTACAGCGCAATCAGTCCCGGATAGGCTGCTGCCAGGATTACCAGCAGGATCAGCGTAACGATGGGCACTGCGTAGCGGCACCAGGCAGCTTTCATATATTTGTGCAGTCCGGCTAATCCCAGAGCAGCAAAAGCAATCAAATAGTCAAAAATGAACTGCCATACATTGAGAAAATCGCCGCCCTGGAGATATTGCAGAATGCCGTATACCAGGCCTGTCAGCAAGCCGGGGCCAACGCCGTAGGCTGCCGAAAACAGCATGATCGGCAGCATGCTGGCGGGGGTGATGGATCCGCCCTGGGGCATGCGGAATAAGCGGATATAGCTCAGTACAAAACTGAGGGCAATGGACAGCGACGCATATGCGATCATTTTCGCGTTCCATTTCTTTTGGGATTTTGCGATCAACAGCAGGATCAGTGCCAGGACTACCAGCGCGCCGAGCATGATCCATACGTTTGTATCTGCGTTGAGCAGCTTTTTGAAAACAGTGTCTTTTAAGTAGTTCGGTTTCGATGCGGTTTCTTCCGCAAAGGCGACAGATGTAAACAGCATATCGTTGCCTCCTGAGCAAATGTTCCGCAAGCAGGCAAAAGAAAAACTCCCTGCAAATACGCAGGGAGGACAGTCAGCACAGACAGCTGATTGCCGCTTCCCTACGGTAGGATGACCTACACAGGTTCGAAGGGTGCCTTCTCAGCCGGACCTTGACGGTCGCGACGCCCCCAGCGGACGGATGTATTATAGCAGAGAATCCGGAAATGTCAAGCGCCGCCCGGCGGATATATCCGTCGGGCGGCGCTTGTCAGACTGCCGTATGCCGATGATTATTACAGCCCCAGCGCGCTCAGCAGGCCTGCCTTGCCCTGCGCGCCGATGGCGCGGGCCTTTTCCTGCCCGTTTTCAAACAGGATGAAGCAGGGGATGCTGTTGATGCCGTAGCGCTCGGCCAGGTCGGGCGCGTCATCCACGTTGACCTTGCCGACATACAGGGCGCCCGCCTTTTCCTCGGCGATTTCGGCCACGGCGGGTGCCATCATGCGGCACGGTCCGCACCATACGGCCCAGAAATCCACCAGGACGGGCTTGTCCGCTTTCAGGACTTTCTCTTCGAAGTTTTCGCTGGTCAGAGTGATCTCGCTCATGGTTGTTCCTCCTTTTGATTGGTTGATGGCTGGGGATGCGCTACGCTGACGAGCTGCGGCTGCCATTCGGGACGCAGGCCGAACTTCCGGTCTACGGCCCGGGTGACCAGGATACCGGCGCCGAGCCCCAGCAGGCCGAACAGGGCAGCCCACAGATCGCTGCTGAACGCGGCCTGTCCGATGAGCAGGCCGATCATCAGTCCGATGAGGGGGATGATATAGGCGATCAGGGAGACCTTGACGATTTTTCCGTCGGGCATGTTCACGGTCACGATGTCGCCGATGGCGGCGTCCCCTTTGATTTTGACCGTCTCCTCGTGGATCTTGTGCCCCGCGCAGGCGCCGCACTGCGCGCACATCTCGGGCCGCTCGAAGCAGACCTCCAGGGTGCCGCTGCCGCCGCCGACGACTTTACCGGTGCGTATCATGTGAGACTCCTTCTCAGAAACCCTGGCGCCGCAGCCATTCGGCGGCCAGTACGGGCCACCGGCCGATATCAGGCAGGTCTTCCGCCAGGCCAAGGCCGTGGTGGCCGTGGGGCCAGATGTGCAGCTCGCAGGGAATGTGGCGCTCCGCCAGCGCCTGGGCCAGGGCCAAGCTGTTCTGTACGGGCACCGCGCCATCGTCCGCCGTGTGCCAGATGAAGGCAGGCGGCGCGTTTTCCGGAATATGCTTTTCGACCGACCATTGATCCCGCAGCGCGTCCGGCGCGTCCGGGCCGAGCAGGTGGTCCCTGGACCCCGCGTGGGTGAAGGCACCCATCGTGATGACGGGGTAGCACAGCACGGCGGCGTCCGGGCGTGACGGGCCTTCCGGCCCGAGGTAGGCGGCGCTGGCGGCGACATGCGCGCCGGCGGAGAAGCCCAGCAGCGCGACCCGGCGGCAGCCCTGGCCGCGAAGGACCTCTACGGCCCGCAGCGCGTCGCCCTGGGGGACCGGGGCGCGGTAGGGCGAGACCCGGTAGTCCAGCACGGCGGCGGAAATGCCCAGCCGGTTCAGCCGCTCCGCGATCGGAGTGCCTTCGTGGTCCGCCTTGTACTCATATCCGCCGCCCGGCAGGATCAGGACGGCGCTTTCCGTGCCGGGCACGGGGAAAGCGGTCAGGGAGGGGGCGGCCTGCCCCCATTCGGGCCGGAAGTCCGGCACGCCGCCGGACCAGAGCGGACAGGACTGTAAGTTCATCGGTCACCTCAGATGTTCATGAAGGATACGTACTGCTCCTTGGGCGCCGCGGCGCGCTCCGCCTTCTCCTCGTGCAGCACCAGGATGGAGCGGCCGTCCGGATCCGTCGTCTTTTCGCAGCGCGCGGTCAGGCGGATGTAGGCGCGGGCGTTGGGCGTCTGGCTGCCCTTGCAGATCCAGCCCGCCTTCTGGATATCGTTCGCGCAGCAGGTCATGGCTTCCCGGGCAAAGTAGTAGAAGCCCTTGGACAGCCGCGCGTGGGGGAAGGGCTGGCCGACCGTGCGGATGACCTTGCCGTCGTACCGCTCGGGGTGCTCCATGGAATCCAGGTAGAAGACCCCGTACTGCTCGTCGCTGATGTCGATGACAGGGGCGTTCACGTCGTACGGCAGGTCCTCGTCGGACACGCCGTCTTCCGTGCTGCCGTCCGGGTTTTCGAACAGGATGTTGGCGGAGGGATTCATCGCGCGCAGCTGCTTGCGCCAGTAGCTCTTGGGGAAGGCCGGCTGGCAGCGGTTGACGAGGATCAGGTCCGCTTCCTTCATCGGGTCGGTCAGGATGGTGCGCATGTTGGTCATGTAGTTCTCAAACGTGGTGGCGTCCGCCAGGGTGATAACCTGCACCCATTCCCACAGCGGCGGCAGCCGCAGCCGGCTGATGAACTCGATGGTCCAGATGGAGTTGTATTCGATGATCACGCGCTCAGGCTTGTACTGCCGGTTCAGCTCCTTGAGCCGGAGGCTGGTCATGTCCGACTGCTCGTCGAACATGACCATCTGGGCGTTGAACTTTTTGAGCTCGTCCTCTTCGTACTCGTTTTCACCGTCTTCACAGCACAGGATCAGCGTCCGCTGGCCGGAGGAAAAGTCCCGGTCCGCCAGCATGGAGCGGATCATGGTGGTCTTCCCGCTCTCCAGGAAGCCGGTGATCATATAGACGGGAATGAATTCCTGCTCACTCATACGTGGAACAACTCCCTGAGCGCCTTTTCGTCGATCTGGGTGCCGATCACGCAGAATCGGCCGGTATAGTCCGCGCCGCTGTCGCGGAAGTCGCACTCGCCGGGCACGTAGTCGAACTGGAACCACTGGCCGGCTTCGTCCTGCAGCACGCCCTTGGCGCGGAGGATGCGGCCGTATTCTTCCTCATCCGCCAGCTGGCCGAGCGCTTCCCTGATCTCATCGCGGCTGTAGCGGCGCGCGGTCTCCACACCGATGTTCTGGAACACCTCATCCGCGTCGTGCTCGCCCTCGTGATGGTGGTGATGGTGATGCCCTTCATGGCCGTGTTCGTGGTCATGGTCATGATGATGCTCGTGCTCGTCCTCATCATCGTCATCGTCATGATCGTGGTGATGATGCTCGTGCTCATCCTCGTCATCGTCGTCATGATCGTGGTGATGATGCTCGTGCTCATCCTCATCATCATCGTCATGATCGTGGTGATGATGCTCGTGCTCATCCTCATCATCGTCATGATCATGGTCGTGATGGTGATGATGCTCGTGTTCGTCCTCGTCCTCGTCCGCCAGCGCCTCGAACTGGATCGGCTTGCCGTTTTCGATCACGTCCAGGATGAAGTCGGGCTCCATGTCGTCCCAGGGCGTGGTGATGATGCGGGCGTCCGGATGGGTTTCGGCAATCAGGGCGCGGCTCTTTTCCACGCGCTCCGCGCTCAGCAGCTGCGTGCGGCTGAAAATGACGGTGGAAGCGCTCTTGACCTGATCGATAAAGAATTCGCCGAAGTTCTTGAGGTACATGCGGCACTTGCCCGCGTCCACCACGGTGGCGCTGCCGCCGATCTCGATGTCCGCATGGCGCTGTTTCGCCTTTTCGACGGCGGACAGGATCTCGGACAGCTTGCCGACGCCCGTCGGCTCGATCAGGATGCGCTCGGGATGATAGGTGTCGATCAGCTGGTCGATCGCCGCCTGGAAATCGCCCGCCAGGGTGCAGCAGATGCAGCCGGCGTTCAGCTCGGTCACCGTGATGCCCACGTCCTGCAGGAACGCGCCGTCCACGCCGATCTCGCCGTATTCGTTTTCGAGCAGAACGACCTTCTCATTGCGGAGGCGGCCGGTCAGCAGCTTTTTGATGAGGGTGGTTTTTCCGGCGCCCAGGAAGCCGGAAACGACATTGATTTTGACCATGATCCATGTGCTCCTTTGCATTGCAATACCTCCCGCGGCTCTGGGTCCGGGAAGCAAAATCGTTATAGCACGAAAAGATTGCAAATGCAAGTCCCGTCAAGAATTTGTCATGATTCTCATAAAAATCAGGAAAAAGATGTAAAAATTCCGCCGGCGTCCGCTTTGAACTTGCATCTTCGGAAGAAGTATGGTATACTCCTGTTGGTCAAAGTAGGTCAAAGTACTCTGACAAAACAAACCACAGCGGCAGACAGAAAGCGGGCGCAGACAATGAGACTCAGTGATACCATTGAAAGCTTTATCAAAGAGATGATCGGCGCGGCGGAAACCGACGGGGTGGAGCTTCGCCGCAACGAGCTGGCGGAGTATTTCCACTGCGCGCCGTCACAGATCAATTACGTGCTTTCCACACGCTTCACCCCGGAGCACGGCTACATGATCGAGTCCCGGCGGGGCGGCGGCGGCTGCATCCGCATCGTGCACGTGGAGACCAGCCCGACGGACCACCTCGAATACCTGATCCGGGAACGGGTGGGCGCGAGCCTGACGGAGCCGGAGGCCCGCCTGCTGCTCAGGCAGCTGGCGGTCAGCGGCGCGATCACCGCGACGGACGCGAGCCTGATCGCGGCAGCCCTGTCCCCGCAGTCGCTGGCCGTGCCGATCCCGGAGGAACTCAAGAACGCGCTGCGCGCCAAAGTCATGCGCAACATGCTGCTGGCGGTGGCCCGCCGGATCCAGTCGGAGCACCGGCAGACGACCGCACTGATTATTAGGGAAGAAAGGAATTCCTGAACAGATGCCTATTTTCGGACGATTTGATTACCGGGCCCAGAGCGCCGTGAACGTGGCGCGGCAGACCGCCCTCAAATTCCATCATCACTTTATTGATTCCGACCACCTGCTGGTGGGCCTGCTGACGGTGGGACGCATCATGCTGCCGACCATGCCGCCGCATGTGAACGTCAAATCCGTGACGGAGGCGCTGCAGCAGATCCTGGGCGAGGGCAAGGAGCCGCCGTCCAAGCTGGAGCTGTCCGAGCACCTCAAACATATCATGGAGCAGGCGGTCGTCAGCGCGGCCCAGGGCGGCAAGGCGCTGGTCACCTGCGCCCACCTGTGGCGCGCCCTGCTCATGGAGCGGGATGCTTCCGCCATCAAGATCCTGACCGGCATGGGCTGCAATCCGGAAGAGCTGATGCAGGGGATCGTCTATGACCAGGAGAACAAGGGAACCGGCCCGATCCAGATACAGCTTGGCAGGGAAGGCGTCCGGGAGGCGCAGCCGACCGATGAGGCGGCCTTCCTCCAGTTCGGACGCGACCTGACCCAGGCGGCGCGGGAAGGCAAGCTGGACCCGGTCATCGGGCGTGAACGCGAGACCGACCGCATCGTCCAGATCCTTTCCCGCCGTACCAAGAACAATCCGGTGCTCATCGGCGAGCCCGGCGTGGGCAAGAGCGCCGTGGCGGAGGGGCTGGCCCAGCTGATGATCAGTCCGCAGGCCCCGGCGGTGCTGCGCGACAAGCGGCTGGTCGGGCTGGACGTCTCCCGGATCATCGCGGGCAGCAAATACCGCGGCGACCTGGAGGAGCGCATGCACGCCGTCATCGAGGACACGCGGAAGGCCGGCAACGTGATCCTGTTCGTGGATGAAATGCAGCAGCTGATCGGCGCCGGCCGATCGGACGGCCCCATGGACGCGGCGTCGCTGCTGAAGCCGGCGCTCGCGCGCGGGGATATCCAGATCATCGGCGCGACCACCCGGGAGGATTACCGCAAGTACGTTGAAAAGGACGCCGCGCTGTGCCGGCGTTTCCAGCCGATCACCGTCGAGGAGCCGGACGACGACACCACCCTGGAGATCCTCAAGGGGCTCAGGCACCTGTATGAGGAGCATCATCACCTGACCATCACGGACGAGGCACTGAAGGCGGCGGTGACGCTGTCCAGGCGCTACATCCAGGACCGGTTTGAGCCGGACAAGGCGATCGACCTGATGGACGAGGCTGCCTCCCGGGTGCGCATGCGCGTGCCGACGCCGCTGGACCAGCGCTCCCAGGAGGAAGAGCTCCGCCAGCTCCGGGACGAAAAGGACGAGGCCATCGCCTGCCAGGATTATGAGCATGCCGCCCGGCTGCGCGACCAGGAGACCCATCTGGAAAACCAGATGACGGAGGCGCGGGACGCCTGGGAGGACCGGAAGCGCGAGCTGGCCGGCCGCGTGACGGCGGATGACATCGCCAATGTGGTCGCCCTGTGGACGGGCATTCCCACCGAACGCCTGACCGAGCGCGAGGCGGACCGGCTGATGCACCTGGAGGAAGAGCTGCACAGGCGCGTGATCGGCCAGGAGGAAGCGGTCAGCGCCGTCAGCCGCGCCGTCCGCCGTGCCCGGGCGGGGCTCAAGCACCCGAAGCGGCCGATGGGTTCCTTCCTCTTCCTGGGCCCGACGGGCGTGGGCAAGACCGAGCTGTGCAAAGCCCTGGCCCAGTCGCTGTTCGGTGACGAAAACGCCATGATCCGCCTGGACATGTCGGAATACATGGAAAAGCATACCGCCGCGCGGATGGTCGGCTCCCCGCCCGGCTATGTCGGATATGAGGACGGCGGCCAGCTGACCGAAGCGGTCCGCCGCAAGCCGTACAGCGTCGTGCTGTTCGACGAGATGGAAAAGGCGCATCCGGACGTGTTCAACGTCCTGCTGCAGATCCTGGAGGACGGCCGCCTGACGGACAACATGGGCCATGTGACGTCGTTCGCGAACACGGTCATCGTGATGACCTCCAACGCGGGCACCCAGGCGATCCGGGCGGGCAGCATCGGTTTCGGCGGCGGGGAAGGCCATGCGTACAGCTATTCCGAGATGAAGGAGAAGGTGCTTTCCGAGGTCCGGCGCAGCTTCCGGCCCGAGTTCCTGAACCGCATTGACGAGACGGTGGTCTTCCATTCACTGAACCGCGGCGACATCATCCGCATCGCCGGGCTGCTGACCCATGAGGTGGAGAACCGCGTGCGGGAGCAGGGTATCGACCTGACCTGCTCGGACGATGTGATCGCGATGCTGGCGGAAAGCGGTTTTGATGAGCAGTACGGCGCACGGCCCCTGCGCCGGGCGATCCAGCGCAAGCTGGAGGATACCCTCAGCGAAGCGCTGCTCAGCGGGGCGATCCACATGGGTGACCATGTCTTTGCGGGCCTGTCGGACACGGGCGAAATCCTGCTGACCACCGGGGAACCGGTCCGGATCGCGGACGGGGAACCCCTCCTGATTGAATAAAGGAGGACGCCATGCGCAGAACACAGACAGCAGCGCCCGTCGGCCGGCCTACCTGGGGTGCGCGATGGATGCTGTACGGGGCGGTCGCGCTGATCCTGGTGAGCGGCTGCGCCGCCTATATGCAGATCGACACCAGCCGCGTCTGGCTGGACGCGCTGATCCATGCCAACCGGAAAATGGGGGTCTCGATCTGGCCCCAGCTGGGCTATATGCTGGAGCGGGATGATTTCCGCAGGCTGTTTGCGCAGATGCTGTTCCTGCTGGGCATGGTCATCTTCGGCGTGGTGGTGCTCCGGCTGCGCAAACGGACGGTGGCCTGCGCGGTCCTGATTCCGGTCTGCGCCGGGTGCTTCTGGGGCGGGCTGAACCTGGGCCTGTACAGCCTGCAGTGGACGGACTGGTGGCGCCTGGCCTACGCGGCTCCCTATCCGGTCATTGTATTCGGCTGCCTCCTGCAGCTGATCCATCGCGCAGCGCTGGTCAATGGGGCGACCCATCCGGCCGCGAAGCACCAGCGCCGCCGGCAGCGCAGGCCGCCGCCCGTCAGGCGGACGGCGCCGGAACCCCAGCGCCAGTTCTTCGGTGCGCCGGGCGCCACGCGGACGCTGCCGAATGCCGTCCCGCCGCAGCAGCCGGTGCGCACGCCGACCGTCCGGACGCCGCAGCGGCTGGAGAAGGTGGTGCCCGATCCGGACCAGTCCCATATCGGACCGGTGCCGGCCGGCCAGGAGCCGCCGCCCCGCTATCAATGGCGGACCATCCGGAAGCAGGATGACGACCGGCACGTGATTCATCAGTGATCACGGATGCCGGCGCATCGCGGAAAACCAGACTGAACAATCATCAATGGAGGTGCTGCGTATGCGGCTGATCATGGTACGGCACGGCGACCCGGATTATGAGCACGACTGCCTGACGGAGGCAGGTCACCGGCAGGCCGCGCTGGTGGCCGGACGCCTCGAACGGGAAGGCATTTCCCGGATCTTCAGCTCCCCGATGGGCCGCGCGCGGCAGACAGCTTCCTATACGGCGGACAAGCTCGGACTGCCCATCCGGATCCTGCCGTTCATGCATGAAATCACCTGGGGCGGACCGGATCTGCCGGAAAACGGCCATCCATGGACGCTCAGCGACCGCATCATGACCGAAGAAGACGCGGATATGAGTGTCGACGGCTGGCGCCGCCACCCGTACTATGTACATAACGCCGCGACAAAGTGCTATGACGAGGTGACCGGGCAGTTTGACGGGGTGATGGCGGAGCTTGGCTACCATCGGACCGGCCGGCGGTACCATTGCGAAGGGGATACGGACCGGACGGTGGCGCTTTTCAGCCACGGCGGCTCCGGTGCCTGCGTGCTGGCGCATCTGCTCTCGCTGCCGTTTCCCTATGTGACCGCGGCGATGACCTACGACTTCACCTCGGTGATCATCCTGGCGTTCCCGGACCGGCCGGGCGAGGAGGTCTATCCGCGGCTGGAGCTGTTCAACGATACGGCCCATCTCCGCCAGGCGTCGTCCAGGCCGCAGATCCAGATGAAGCCGGACTGACAAGGAAATATAAAACGAGCTGCCGCAGGCGGATGTTCCTGCGGCAGCTCGTGTTTTGATGGACCGTTACGCTTCGGCGGCGATCCGTTCGTTGATGGCGTTGATGACCTGGTCGGCGGGAATGCCGTGCACGGCGCAGGCGTCCTCCAGCGACTCCATCTGGGACGCGGGGCAGCCCAGGCAATGCATGCCGATCGACAGCAGGATATCCACGGCTTCCGGGTGCTTGTTGACGATTTCCCCGATCAGGGTTTTAGCGGTCACAGCTTCTGCCATGATATATAAACCTCCTCATGATTGGTCCGCGCCGGGCCTTGATCCTGCCCGGCGGCCGGCTCAGCCCCGGCCGGCGTCCGTCCTGCCGGTGGCTGCAGAGCTTATTATACGCCTGTCGCAGCCAAAAGTCCACTCCCAAAGTTTTACGGCCCGGGTCTTGTGAAAAAAAGGCGATTATGATATACTTTGCGCGGAACTTTCAGGCGACGGAGCGGGAGGAGGAAGTCGGACGCATGAAAAAAAAGAAGACGCGCAAGCCGTATGTGGCAGGCGGTGTCGCGGCCGGAATCATAGCCGCGGCGTACGCCTCATTCCTGCCGCTGGATAAGCCGATCCACTTTGTGATCCTGGCCGGGCTGTGCGCGCTGGTCGGATGGGTGGTATATACCATGGCGACGGGCCTGGATACCAGCCAGAAAGCGCCGCCGCAGCGGCCGGCCCAGCAGACCGGCAGCCCGACGGTCGATCAGATGGTGGCCCAGGGCATGGAGATGCTCGACCAGATCCGGGAGGAGAACGCGGGCATCGCCGATCCGGAGCTCACCCGGAAAATCGACAGCCTGGAGGATATTTCGCGGCGCATCTTCACCACCGTGGCGGACAAGCCCGACAAGGCCCCGCAGATCCGGCGCTTCATGTCGTACTACCTGCCGACGGTGCTCAAAATGCTGACCAATTACCGCAAGCTGGATGAGCGCGGCGTGACCGGTGAGAACGCCGACCGGACGAAGGCGACGGTGGAAAACGCCATGGACGTGGTGCTGGAAGCCTTCCGGAAGCAGCATGACCAGCTGTACCAGGCCGAGGCGCTGGACGTG
>CACXEB010000231.1 GCA_902766515.1 uncultured Eubacteriales bacterium | reverse complement strand
CGCATGACCAGCGACATGAACCAGGTCCAGACGGGCGTCAACCTGACGCTGCGGCTGCTCCTGCGCTCGCCGCTGGTCGTTTTTGGCGCGCTCGTGATGGCCTTCCGGGTCGACGCGACCGCCGCGCTGGTATTCGCGGCGCTGATTCCCGTGCTGGCCCTGATCGTCTGGCTGCTGATGCGCGTGACCCTGCCCGGCTACCGCGCCGTGCAGAAGGAGAACGACGCGACGCTGTCCGGCGTCCGTGAAAGCCTGACCGGCATGCGTGTCATCCGCGCGTTCTCCCGCCAGGAGGAAGAAGAAAAACGCTTCGCCGCCACCCACCAGCGCCTGACGGCCACCCAGATCCGCGTGCAGAAGATCTCCGCAGCGATGAATCCGCTGACGATGGTGGCCGTCAACCTCGGGCTGGCGGTGCTTCTGTATGTCGGCGGCGCGCGCGTCCGCATCGGCATCCTGACCCAGGGCCAGGTGGTCGCGCTCGCCAACTATATGAGCCAGATCCTGGTGGAGCTGCTGAAGCTGGCCAACCTGCTGATGACCATCTCACGCTCGCTGGCCTGCGCGGACCGCATCGCGGACGTCCTGAACACCGCGCCGGACATGCCCGAGGGCGATCAGACACCCTCCCCCGAAGCCCGGCCGCTGGTCGCGCTGCGCGGCGCGGGCCTGTCCTACGCGGGCGACGGCAAGGAAGCCGTGCGGCACCTGGACGTGCAGCTGGATCCGGGCGAAAGCCTGGGCATCATCGGCGGCACAGGCTCCGGCAAATCGAGCGCCGCGGCCCTGATCCCGCGGCTGTATGAAGCGACCGTCGGCCAGGTATGCGTCGGCGGATACGACGTGCGGCAGCTCAGGACAGACAGCCTCCGCACCATGATCGGCTATGTGCCGCAGAAGGCGCAGCTGTTTTCCGGCACGGTCCGCTCCAACCTGCTGATGGGCCGCGAGGCGGATGACGCCGCGCTCTGGGACGCGCTCGCCATCGCCCAGGCCGAGGACTTTGTCCGCGCCCTGCCGGAAGGCCTGGACGCCCCGGTGCAGCAGGGCGGGCGCAACTTCTCCGGCGGGCAGCGGCAGCGGCTGACCATCGCGCGCGCCCTGATCGGCCGCCCGCCCATCCTCATCCTGGATGACAGCGCCTCCGCGCTCGACGCCCAGACCGATGCCCGGCTGCGCAGGGCGCTGCGGACCCGGCTGGACGGTGTGACGCTGATCGTCATTTCCCAGCGCGCCTCCAGCGTCATGGGCCTGGACCGCATCCTCGTACTGGACGACGGCGAACCGGTCGGGCTGGGCACGCACGCGGCCCTCATGGAGACCTGTCCGGTCTACCGGGAGACCTACCGCGCGCAGTTCGGGGAGGAGGAGAAGACGGCATGAAAAAGACCTCCCTGCGCCAGCACGGCCCGACCCTGCGCCGCCTGCTCCGCGAGCTGGGACACAGCCGGACGCAGCTGATCCTCTCCCTCCTCTGTTCCATCCTCCAGGCCGCGGTCCAGCTGGTCATCCCGGTCCTGATCGGCCGGGCAGTCGACCTGATGATCGGCCCGGACCAGGTGGACATGCAGGCGCTGGCCGGCATCCTTGTCAGCCTGACGGGCGCCGCCGCCTGCGCGGGATTGTTCCAGTACCTGCTGGGCGTCGCCAACAGCCGCCTGACCGCCCGGACCATGCAGCGCCTGCGCACGGCCGCGTACGGCCGCCTGATGTGCTCCCCCTTCCGCGAGCTCGACCGGCGGCCCACGGGCGATACCGTCAGCCGTGTCATGACGGACGTCGATACCCTGTCCGACGGCCTGCTGATCGGGTTCACGCAGCTCGTCAGCGGCGTCACCACCATCGCAGGCACCCTGGTCATGATGCTGTGGACCGACGCGCGGATCGCCCTGATCGTCGTGCTGGCGACGCCGCTGTCGCTGTTCGCGGCCGCGTTCATCGCCCGCAGGACCCACCGGCTGTTCGCGCTCCAGTCCGAGGCGCGGGCGCGCCAGACCGTCCAGATCGACGAGATGCTGACCGGCGGCAAGCTGATCGCCGCGTTCCGCGCCGAAGCCGCCTTTGTCCGGGATTTCGACGCCCAGAACGAAACGCTGCGCGACGCCTCGCTGAAGGCCACCTTCTATTCCTCCCTGACCAATCCTGTGACCCGCTTCGTCAACGCCCTGATTTACGCCGCCGTCGGCCTTTCCGGCGCGCTGAACGTGCTGGCCGGCGGGATGTCGGTCGGTACGCTGACCGCGTTCCTGTCCTACGCAAGCCAGTATACGCGGCCCTTCAACGAGATCTCCGGCGTCATGACCGAGATGACCAACGCCCTGGTCTGCGCCGCGCGCGTGTTTGAAGTCATCGACCTGCCGGTGGAAACCGATGAGACGGCCGCCGCGCTGCCCGCGCCTGCGGGACAGGTGACGCTGACCGGCGTCGACTTTTCCTACCTGCCCGAAAAGCCCCTGATCGAGCGGCTGAACCTGGCAGTATCGCCCGGCCAGCGCGTGGCCATCGTCGGCCCCACGGGCTGCGGCAAGACGACGCTCATCAACCTGCTGATGCGCTTCTACGACGTGAACGCCGGCGTCATCGCCGTGGACGGGCACGACATCCGGTCGGTCACGCGGCAGAGCCTGCGTGAGCCGTACGGCATGGTGCTGCAGGACACATGGCTGATGGCCGGCACCATCCGCGACAACATCCGCTACGGCCAGCCTGACGCCACCGAGGAGGAGATCCGGGCCGCAGCCCGCGCCGCGCACGCCGAGCCCTTCATCCTGCGCCTGCCCGACGAATACGATACCGTCATCCAGGAGGACGGCGGCAGCCTGTCCGCCGGCCAGAAGCAGCTGCTCTGCATCGCCCGGGTCATGCTGACCCAGCCGCAGATGCTGATCCTGGACGAAGCCACCAGCAGCATCGACACCCGTACCGAGCAGCTGATCCAGAGCGCTTTCCAGACCATGATGGCCGGGCACACCAGCTTCATCGTCGCCCATCGCCTGTCCACCATCCGCAACGCCGACCTGATCCTGGTCATGCGCGAAGGCCATGTGGTCGAACAGGGCACCCACGCGGCGCTGCTGGCGCAGAAAGGATTCTACTACCAGTTATATACAAGCCAGACGGAACAGCTGTGATATGTACTTTTTTACAACTAAGACTGGACAATTGTGTAAAAATATGTTATAAATTTTGACGGTGTGAACTGCCATCCAGAAAAGATCTCCGTATCAACTAGTGTACCACCATGGAAAAGGAGGTTGCGAAGATATGGAGAGGGTACTGACACAATTATTCGACTTTCAGCTGTTCGACCAAAATGCCGAGCTGCAGCGTGTCATAGACGAAGTTCACGACCGATATGCCGTACGCGAGCTGAGCCTGGACGAGATGGAGCTCCTCGCGGCAGCAGGTACACCCGACCAGGCACTGCTGGGCCGGGGGAAAAAAGAGGGGCTGAAAAAGCATGACGCGTCCGGAAATGGAACAGGTTTACCTGGAGTATCACGATAAGGTATCAAGGTATATCCGCGCCAGAGTCCAGGGTTGGGCAGACGCCGAAGATTTATGCTCGGACGTATTCGAGAAGGTGCAGCGCAGACTTCCCGACTACGATCCGAGCAAGGCGGCTGTCGGCACCTGGATTTTTACCATTACAAGAAATACGGTCATTGACTTTTTCCGGCGGAACAGGCCGTCTGAGGAACTGGATGAGACGCTGCGGGACGATTTCGAGACGGAGGCCAGCCTGATCAATTCCGAGACGATGGGCGAACTGGCCTCTGCCCTCAAAAACCTACCCCAGCAGATGCGGGACATCATCGTCCTGAGGTATTTTGACCGGAAACCCCTGACGGAGATCGCCACCATCATGGGCATCAGCTACGGCGCCGTCAAGCTGCGCCACCAGAACGCGCTGATAATGCTGCGCGAGAAAATGGCGTCCTGAAGCAGGTAGAACCGTGGGATTAAACGCTAACAGCCTGACCACCAATCTGTTTGTGACCGTCCTGACACTGGGCATGGTATTTCTGCTGCCCTGGTGCGACAGGACGGTTTGTCGTCGTCTCGGCCTCAATATCCAGGGCGGCGTCAGCCGGCATCCGCGGGCGGACAGCCTGCTCAGGCTGCGCCAGGCGCTGCTGTACGCCATTTTCGGGGTATACGCGCTGGCGCTCATCTATCTTGTCTTTCTCTCCCGGGCCGCCAGCCGGGATTACCAGGTGCATATTGCGCTGTTCAAGGACCTGCAGGGCGCCGTCCGGATCGACCTGGGGTTTTTCGGTTTCCTGAAGGCCATATTCACGGAGGGCTTTTCCAATGCCCTCCAGCACATCCAGGTCGTGCGGCTGGAGGATATCACCCAGGTCTACATGAACGTCATGCTGTTCGTGCCGCTGGGGTATCTGCTCCCGTACCTGTTCAAATGGTTCCGCGCCCGCGTCCGCTACCGCCCCGCCCTCGCCTGCCTGGTCATATCCTTCCTGATCGAAAACCTGCAGCTGATCTTCCGCCGTGGGTTTTATGACTTGGACGACCTGGTGTCCAACACCATCGGCGGGATCATCGGCCAGTACCTGTATATCCTGGTCGGGTACGCGGTCACCCACCCGAACTGGCGCAAGGAGGTGCGGGATTACCGCCGCTGGAAGCGCCACGCCCGGTCGCGGACGCTGTATCCCTTTGCCCGCCGTTTCGCCCTGACGCGCACGACCCTTCGGGCCAGCCACGAAGAGGCGGTATGGGATTTTTATGTGATGAAACTGGGCTTCCGCCTGGTCCGCCAGCTGGTGCCGCTGGACAAGCGCAGCACCGACATGCTGCTGCAGATGGGCAAAACCCAGGTCGAAATCCACTGTGAAAACCAACCCGAGGCGCTGCCGGAGCAAAACCTGACCATCTCCGTCCGCAAGCTGGCCCCGGTCATCCGGCGGCTGACGGACAACGGCCTGCATCCTTCCCCCATTGATCAGGATCCCTATACCGGTCTGAGGCGCATCCAGTTTGAAGGGCCGGACCATGTTCACGTCAACATCATCGAGCAATAAGGAGTGACGCTTATGATCCAGATCTCGCCCAGGATTACCCGTGCTGACATGATCCGCTGCGCGCTCTGCCTGGACGCGCCGTGCGACGCGCCCTGCCCCGCGCTGAAGCCTTCAGCCCTGCTGCGCAGCATCTGGTTTTCGCATGAACAGGGTGCGGCGCAGCAGCTGCCCGACGCCAATCCCTGCCTGACCTGCGGCGCACCCTGCGAACGCGCCTGCGCCCGTCCCGGCGAAGTGCCGGTCCGTGACCTGATCAACCGGCTGTATTACCAGGTCAAACCGGATTGTGAGACCGCCCTGCCCGGGAATGAGGACCGGCTCCGGTGCGACCTGTGCGGCATTCCGCTGGAGAATCCCTTCATGCTGTCCTCCTCCGTGGTCGCCAGCACCTATGATATGTGCGCCCGCGCCTTTGAAGCGGGTTGGGCCGGCATCTGCTTCAAAACCATCTGCTCGCTGGATATCCACGAGGCTTCGCCGCGCTTCTCCGCCATCACCGGCGACAGCGGCAGCATCGTCGGCTTCAAGAACATCGAGCAGCTGTCCGACCACAGCGTCGCGGAAAACATGGCGGTCTTCCGCGAGCTGAAAAAGAACTATCCCGGCAAATTCATCCTGGCCTCCATCATGGGCCAGAATGAAGCCGAGTGGGGCGAGCTTGCGCGCCTGTGCGAAGAAAACGGCGCAGACGCGGTGGAGCTGAACTTCTCCTGCCCGAACATGGCGGAAGGCGGGCTCGGATCGGACATCGGCCAGGTCCCGGAGCTGGTGGAACGCTTTACGGCGGCCGCCAAACGCGCCTGCTCCATCCCCGTGCTGGCCAAGCTGACCCCCAACGTGATGGCCATGAGCCCGGCGGCGGAGGCGGCCCTGCGCGGCGGGGCGGACGGCCTTGCCGCCATCAACACGATCAAGTCCGTGATCGGCGTCAGTCCCCACACCTATGTATCCGCCCCCGCAATCCACGGCAAGAGCGCCGTCGGCGGCTACAGCGGCAACGCGGTGAAGCCCATCGCCCTGCGCTTTATCGCCGAGCTTGCCCAGAATCCGCAGCTGAAGGGCATGCACCTCTCCGCCATGGGCGGCGTGGAAACGTGGCTGGACGCGCTGGAATTCCTCATGCTGGGCGGATGCTCCATCCAGGTCACCACGGCGGTCATGCAGTACGGCTACCGCATCATCGACCAGCTGAAAGCCGGCCTGAACCTGTACCTGGCCGAGAAGGGCTTCAGCAGCGTCCGGGATGTGATCGGACTGGGCCTGGACAGCCTCAGCGATACGACGGATACCCTGGAGCGCGATTCCATCCTCTATCCTGAATTCGACCGCCGGCGCTGCATCGGCTGCGGCCGCTGCGTGATCTCCTGCAGCGATGGCGGACACCAGGCCCTTCGCCTGAACGAACGCCGCCAGCCCATCCTCAACGGAAAGAAGTGCGTAGGCTGTCACCTGTGCACCCTGGTCTGCCCGCAGCGCGCCATCATCCCCGGCAAAAAGCGGGTCAGGAGAAAGTAGGATTATATATGCCAAGACTCCGGCAGCGGTTCGCTGCCGGAGTCTTGGTATATATCGTATCTTTATACCCAGGCCGGGTCAAACACGATTTCCGTCTCCCCGGTATGGCAGTTGAGGCGATTCAGCGCCGTATCCGTAAACCAGTATACCCAATCGCCCATCAGGTAGAAGCGGCCCTTGATCCGGTCTGTGACCATTGTCTCATTCTTTCCGTCCTGATCCGCGGCGAACAGGCCTTCTTCCGTCACATACAGCATCAGGCCCTTTTCCGTAATCAGGAAGCACTTGACATTTTCCAGCAGTTTGCGCTTCTGGGAGCCCACGTTGGACATCCGGTACAGCTTATTGGTATCACGCTCGATAAAATAGACCTTACCGTCCCGGGCGATCAGGCTGATCGGATTCATTACGGAAATCACGTTCGTATCATCCGTCACTCGATCCTTGTAACGGATGCCATCCCTGGCTGCCGAGTCATAGACCATGAAGTCCTTTTGGATCCAGGAAGCAGACATGGTAAAGTATTTTTCATTGGGTTTTTCTTCTCTATATGTGCGACTCCAGTATGGTCCCTTCTCAAAAGTGTTGTCATCAATGTTGTAATAGGCAATTCCTTTAAACTCACCCCAATAATCATCATTCCAATCAACCTGGTTACGCTCTTGAGCCCAATAATAACAACAAATTTTTGCGTCATCATCCCAGGGTGTAACGAAACTGTAAATAAAAGCGTTGTAGTAACCATAAGTTGCATGCAGTTTCTGTTCGAAACTCTTAAACGATATGATTTTGACTGGCATCTCACTGCCGTCTTTTTTCATTGATGTAAAGTAGCTCGTTCCACCCACCGCCGAATTGAAATAAACTTTTTCACCTGAAAGAGCCAACGATGTGTTGTCCCTCAGCGTATCCGTCAGTTCCCAGAAATCCTCCCCATTATACTCCGCGCAGTACAGGGCGTTCCCCCAGCAAAAATAAAGATACTGATCGTCGTATACCAGCCTGTTATTGCCCATCGCGTTATTGAGCTGGCTGTATTTGAGGTACTCAGAACCTTCCATGCGTTCCAGCAGGGGCGCCAGCTCCCCCAGCAGCTCATCCGATCCGGTCAGGGTAAGATCCGGCAGTTCCTCCGCCATCACCGTCGGATACGCCATCACGGCCAGCATCATCGCCAGCAAAACAGGGATCAGTCTTTTCATATGAATTTCCATGCCGGTGCGGCACCGGCACAAATAGGGATGAAAACGGGGCGCCGCAAAATTGCCCGTTTTCTGTTATAATCTGCTTGAGAGAGGCACACTACAGAGCACGGTGGAGGGAGTTGCAAGCAACTCTTCAGCTGCTAAGGCAGTATATGAATTAGTGTAAGTGTCGCCTATCAAGCACAAATAAGTGAGTCGATCCAGTCCGCACACTAAGAATTGTTTAAACTTTCTTGGTTTAATGTG
>CACXEB010000230.1 GCA_902766515.1 uncultured Eubacteriales bacterium | reverse complement strand
GTCGACCTGCCCATCCTGCTCAACTCCACGCCGGCGGAGACCCTGGCCCACCGCCGTGCCCGGGCGCGCGACGGGAAGACGGACAGCGCGTTCACCACAACGGTGCTGCGGCTGGAGCAGACCAAGCTCGAGCACCAGGCGCACAAGGCGAAGATCATCATTTCCAAGAACGGGGAGATCCTGAGCTACGCCCAGTATCGCCGGCTGATGGCCGAGGAGGTGAGCGCATGAACAACCGCGCGATGCTGAACGCCTATCCCGACAGCATGGGCGGCACGCTGTCGGACATCGTCAGGCTCCTGGAAAAGCCGGAGATGGCCGGGGCGTTCGGTTCCTTCTACATCCTGCCCAGCCTCTTCCGCACAGACCTGGACCGGGGTTTTTCCGTCATCAGCTATGACCTGGATCCGGACCTGACGGCGCCCGGGGATATGGACCGCCTGCGCGCGCTCGGGCTGGACCTGAAGCTGGATTTCATCCTCAACCACCTGTCCGTCCAGTCCCCCCAGTTCCAGGATATGCTGGCCAAGGGCGATGCGTCCGAATACCGCGATTTCTTTATCGACTGGAACCGTTTCTGGGAAGGCCGGGGGCAGATGACGGCCGAGGGCTATATCCAGCCGGATGAAACGTATATCAGGGAGATGTTCTTCCGCAAGCCCGGCCTGCCGATCCTGATGGTACAGTTTCCCGACGGCCGGCGGGTCCCCTACTGGAACACCTTCTACCAGGAGGTCCGCACAGACCCGGACACCGGGAAGGTCCGCTACCTGAGCCAGATGGACGTGAACATCCAGTCCCCGCTGGTCTGGCAGTATTATGAGGACGTGCTGGACAAGCTGGCCGGCTACGGCGCGTCCATCGTCCGCCTGGACGCCTTCGGCTACGCCTCCAAGCTCCCCGGCCGCCGCAACTTCATGAACGAGCCGGAGACCTGGGAGATCCTGGAGCGCATCCACCGGATGGCGGAGCGCCGCGGCCTGACGCTGCTGCCGGAGATCCACGCGGCTTACAGCGAGCAAAGCTACCGGACGCTGGCGGAGAAGGGATACATCACCTATGACTTTTTCCTGCCGGGCCTGCTGATCGACGCCATCGAGAACCGGGACGCCGGTTATCTGGTCCGCTGGGCCCGGGAGCAGATCGACGCCGGGATCCGCTGCGTGAACATGCTGGGCTGCCACGACGGCATCCCGATGCTGGACCTGAAGGGGCTGGTGCCGGACGAGCGCATCCAGGGGCTGATCGACCTGATCGTCAGCCGGGGCGGCCTGATCAAGAACCTGCACGGGAAGAAGAACATGTACTACCAGGTGAACGCCACCTACCTGAGCGCCCTGGGCGGCAGCGAACGCAAGCTGCTGCTGGCGCGCGCCCTGCAGCTGTTCATGCCCGGCAAGCCGCAGGTCTGGTACCTGGACCTCTTCGCGGGACGCAACGACCTGGAAGCGGCGCTGCGCGGCGGCGACGCGGGCCACAAGGAGATCAACCGGACCAACCTGACCCGCGAACAGGTGGAAGAGCGGCTCGGGTGGCCGGTCGTCCGGCAGCAGCTGGCGCTCCTGCGCATGCGGAACCAGTCCCCGGCCTTCGGCGACGGCAGTGAGCTGTCGATCGAACAGCCCGCGCCCGACCGCCTGACGCTCACCTGGCGCAACGGACCGGATACAGCGCGGCTCACGGCCGATTTCAGCACGCTCGCCTTCCGCGCCGAAGCGGATGCTCCGGCGGGCAGGCTGCGTATCGAACAGAAAGAAGCATAAGAAGCCTTAAGGAACAACTGATATTGCGGTGACGGTGAACCGCTTGCCCGGATCCATGACACGGATCTCCAGGCGGTGCTCCGCCGCCGTTTTCGCGTCCAGGGCCAGCAGCACTTCGCTCTGCCCCCATTTGTCCGGCGCGCCCTGCAGCACGGCGACCCGCTTGTTGTCCACATAGACCTCCGCCGCGCCGAAGGCCGCTTCAGCGCTCGCCTTCCAGGCGACCAGGCACTTGCGGAAGACGCCGGTCACCGTCAGCGGTTCGGCAGTGTCGCCGGGCCGGTGCGCATAGTTGGGACCGCAGACCCAGCCGACCGGCGTATTGCGGTAGGTTTGGCTGTCGACACCGGCAAAGCCGCCCCGGGAGACCTCAAATCCCGCGACGGGCTGATCCGCGTACAGGGTGATGATGCCGGAAAAGTCGTCGCCATAGACCGGCGCATGATCCGCCGGCAGGTCCTTCGCCGCAGGCGCCTGGCCCGCCGCGTCCGCGATCGCCTGCATCAGGCAGTCGGACATCATCCGGTGGCCGGTCGAGGTGGGATGGTACTCATCAGAGAAAAACGCGTCCATGCCGATATGCGGGCCGATCTCAGGATAGAGCCCGTCCCGGATGGACACCATCATCAGGTCGTAGGCGTCGCCGATCCGCCGGAGCTCCTGCTGCAGGTTCCAGCCGTTTTTGAAGACCGCGAACAGCAGGATGACCGCCGGGCGGTTGGGCTGCGCCAGGATATCGCGCACCATGGACTCATAGCAGCGGTGATTCGTCGGCTCCTGCCAGTCGTTGACGGAAAACTCGATCACGACGAGGTCCGGATAGCCGTCCGGATCCGTCTCCGGCACCCGGTCCACGATGTCCCGCTGGTACCGCATCCAGCCGAACGGCGAGGACGTGCCGCCGACGCCGGCGTTGATCAGGCTCACGTTGGTGCCGCGCCCGTAGGTCTGGCTGAAGCGAACCCCCAGCCGGGAGGCCCAGCACTCCTTGTACGTCGAGGCGCCGGCGCCTTCGGTAACGGAGCCGCCGATGACGGCCAGCGTCACCTGCTCGCCGCTTTGCGCGCGCCGGATCACGTCCAGCAGGCGCGTGTTGTTGCCCAGCGCCATCTCTGACCTGAGCAGCGCCGCCTGATACCATTCCGTACCGATAAAATCACTTCCTCCTGCCGCACAGGCCACGGTTGCGGTCCACAGGACCAGCAGGCAGAGCGCCGCGCAGGCAAACCGCCGGGCGCGCGCCCGCCGCCCTGTCCTCAGTCGGGTTTCAGCTGTCATGGGGTTTCCTCCTCCGTTTACACGATGCCGCAATAGGGTAGAGGGAGGGTGTTAGCCCTCACCCCTCCCATTGCACCGTACGTACCGTTCGGGTATACGGCGCTACATCGCAACAT
>CACXEB010000229.1 GCA_902766515.1 uncultured Eubacteriales bacterium | reverse complement strand
TTCATAGATGCCCGCCGGCCTGCAGGATGTCGTTCATCTGCTGGAGCATCTGCGTGTCGATCAGGCGGAACTTGAATTCCACGCGGCGCGAGGCTTCTTTGTTCTCAGTGCCGTCCGCGTTGAATACGAGGTCGGATTCGCTCCGGCCCGTCGCCGTCATGATGTCCTGCAGCTTGAGCTTCATGTCGGAGGACAGCGCGCCCATCTGCAGGCAGTACTGGGCGACGGCCAGCGCGCGCTCCTGCGACAGCTTCAGGTTGCTCACGTAGGTGCCGTCGGAGTCCGTATGGCCCTCGATGATGATCTCGGCCACATAGTCCCGGTACTGGGGCTGCATCAGCACGCCCAGGTATACCGGCAGGAAGCGGTTGAGCAGCTCAAGGCCCGACTGCTTGATGTCAAATTTGCTTGTATCGAAGAAGACATAGCTTTTCAGCTTGATGTCGCCCGTTTTCTTGTCGATTTCCGCGTCGATGTTGTTGCTGTACAGGGCGTTGGACAGGTCGCTGATGATCTTGGGCCGGATGCCCACCAGCGCCTCGATCTGCTGCTGGGTGGCCGCCAGGTCCGCCTGCAGCGCCTCGACTTCCTTCTCACGTGCCTGCAGGATGATCTGCGAGTTGGCCAGCTGCTGCTCCGCCAGCGCGAGGTTGGCCTGGGAGTCCTCAAGATCCTTCTGCTGGTTCAGCAGGATGATGCGCGCGGACTGCAGCTCCTCCTCCTGGCTCTGCAGCTGGATGCGGAAGGCCTCGTTGTTGCGGCGCTCGGCCTCCGCCTCTTCCTGCGCCTGGGTCAGCGCCAGCTGCTGGCGGTTGATCTCCTGCGTCTTTTCGTCCAGGATCTTATAGTACTGGTACACGCTGTAGACCACTGCCAGCACAAAGACCAGCAGCATGGACGCCATCATGTCCGAGTAGGAGATCCAGTGGGCCCCCGAGTCCGTTCCGCGCGGACGCCTGGAGCTGAATGACCGGACCGACATCAGGCTGCCCCGCTTTCATCCGCCGTCAGCACCGACTCGATGCCGGAGGCCGTACGGCTGAGCTCGCTCAGGTCGGAAATGACGCTCGCGTCGGCGGCGGAAGCGCCCTGCGCGTTCAGCTGCTCGCTGCGCAGTGCCAGGAGCTTGGTCAATTGCGTCATCGACTCGTTCAGGTTTGCCAGCGCCTGGCTGAAGCTCACGGTCACGCTTTCCACCAGCTTGGTATAGCCGGACTGCAGCAGCTTGCCCGAGGCCTCCATCTGCTGCGCCACGGCTTCGGTATCGCGCTCCTGCTCGTCCGCCCGGTCCACGATGTGCTGCATGGTCTGCTTGCTGCGCAGCTGGTAGTCCTGCAGCGCCGCCTGCAGCTCCTCCTGCTGGGCCTGGATGGCCATCAGGTTGTCGCTCTGTATCCGGGCGGCGTGGCCCATCTGGTTGATGATCTCGGTCGCGGTGCGGGTAAAGACATCCTCCTGCGCCAGCCCGTCGCTGAGCTTGGACACATACTGCTCGAACCGGCCGACGATCTCCAGGGTGATCTTCTGCACGCCCTGGAACTCGTGGATGATATTGTCCGCCGTGGCCATCGAGCGGTCGACGGCGTCAAAGCTCGCCTTCTGCGAGCGGTTGATCTCAGTCAGGGTCTGCCCCAGCTGCTGGAACTGGCCGCTCAGCTGCTGGTTCATGTTCTCCAGGAAGCGGTGCGTAATGATGTTCAGGCTTTCCAGCTGGGTCTGCGTCTGGCCGGCAATGAAGGCGTTCATCTGCTGCGCGATCGGCACGAAGCTCTGCTCCATCGCGCCGGACACGCGGTCAGCCATGGCGTTGGACATGTCGTTGACCACATGGCGCAGGTACAGCGCCTGGTCCTCCCGCTGGCAGATGGCGCGGGTCTCGGAGGTGAGCGGCGTCTGCATGACCGTCTCGGAGAATACGTCCTGGAACTCGGTCACCGCGTTCGCCGCACGGCCCATGGTGGACCGGTTCAGCAGCTGGAACAGCAGGGAGCAGCCCACGCCCGCGATGGACGTGGAAAACGCGAAGGCCATGCCGCCGATCATGTTCGGGATGGATTCCATGGTCTTCGCCGCGTCGGAGACGTCCAGCCCCGCCAGGCCGCGCATGAGGCCGAGGAACGTGCCCAGGATGCCCAGGGACGTCAGCAGGCCGGGAATCATCTCGCTCAGCGGGATGTTGCCGATATCGTAAATGGCGGTGTCGTCGTTGATGTATTCCCGGACGTCGCAGGTCATGCCGCGGGCGTCCAGCTGTTGGGCGTTCTGCAGGAAGCGCCGCCAGGCGTTCGCCATGCCGCGGCCCATGAACAGCTCGTTCTCCCAGATCGGAGCGCCGTTTTCGCGCGAAGCATTGCGTCCGAGCACCCGTACCGCCCGCTTCAGGCAATGGATCGACTGCCGGAGGGGCATCACGCACTTAAAGATACCGAGCAGCGTGACCAGTCCGATCGCCGTATATACAATCGCATCTATGAAATTGCCGGAAATGCTTTCCCAAATCGTCTGAATCCATTCCATTCATTCCACCGTCCTTCCTCCGTTCAGGAGTATGGTCGCAAAAGATTGTACCATTTTCTTCTCCGATATGCAACAGAATTGTTACAATTTTTAAAATTTTTGTAATAAAATTCCCTCTTGACATTCCAGGCGGCCTGGTTTATGCTGTCAATTGTTCAAACCGTTGAGGGAGAAGAGTAACGCCCCACAAATGCAGCAAAGAGAGCCGACGACAGTGGGAATGCGGTGTGCATGGCGGGCGTGAATGGGCTCCTGAGGGCGCTCCGAAAGCATGGGCCGTAGGCAGCGACGGGATACGCACCCGTTACCAAGGCGTCGCATATCAGACGTGTATGCGGAGAATGAGAACCAAGCTGAGTGGCACCACGGGATTACCGTCTCAGCGCACAGGCCATGTGCGCTGGGGCGTTTTTCTTTGCCCGGCAGGTCTTGACTTGGCTCAGATAACGTCAAAAATCACAATTCTGAAAGGAAGGTATCCCCATGAAAAAGCTCATCGCCCTGACCCTGGCCGCCCTGATGCTCCTCAGCCTGTCCGCCCTGGCGGACGAAGCCCCCGTCTACAAAATCGGCATCTGCAACTATGTCGATCACGCTTCCCTCAACCAGATCGTGGACAACCTGACCGCCCAGCTGAAGGTCCTCGGGACCGAAAAGGGCGTGACCTTCGAGGTCATGTATGACAACGCCAACGCGGACGGCGGCCAGATGCAGATGATCATCACCAAGTTCATCGACGAGAAGGTCGACCTGATGGTCGGCATCGCCACCCCGGTGGCCATGACCATGCAGGGCATGACCGAAGACAACCAGATCCCGGTCGTGTTCGCGGCCGTGTCCGATCCCCTCGCCGTGGAGCTGGTCGCCAGCCTGGAGCAGCCCGGCGCCAACATCACCGGCACCTCCGACTACCTGAACACCGACGCCCTGATCGACCTGATTTTCGCCGTCAATCCGGACGCGCATAAGATCGGCTTCCTGTACGACCTGGGCCAGGACGCCGCCACGACCCCCGTCAACACCGCGCGCGCGCTGCTCAAGGCCAAGGGCATTGAGATCATCGAGCGCAACGGCAGCAACGCCCAGGAGGTCATGCAGGCCGCCGAGGCGCTGGCTTCCGACCAGGTGGACGCCGTCTTCACCCCCACCGACAACACGATCATGGACGCGGAATCCGCCATCTGCGAAATCTTCCAGGAAGCCAAAATCCCCCACTACGCCGGCGCGGACTCCTTCGCACTGAACGGCGCGTTCCTCGGCTTCGGCGTCGACTACGCCAATCTGGGCCGCGAGACGGCCAACATGGTAGCCGAGATCCTCGTGGACGGCAAGAAACCCGCTGAAGTACCGGTCAAGACCTTCCCCAACGGCACCGCGACCCTGAACGTCGAAACCGTCGAAGCCCTGGGCCTGGACCTGGCTGCGGTGAAGGAAGCCATCGCGCCCTACTGCTCCTCCATCGTGGAGACCGTGACCGCGGAGAACTTCTCCGACCTGAACAACTGACCGGCGCGTGACCCGGGAAACGCTGAATGAATCAGCGCTTCCTTAAAGATGAAAGAATAAGCCGCCGCGTCCCTCCCGGGCCTCCCCCGGAGGGACGCGGCCCGTGCGGAGCGGAATCACATGACACTTGACAAATTTCTCTCGCTGGGACAGATGGCGCTGGAGCTGGGCCTGGTCAACGGCCTGACGGTGCTCGCCCTGTTTCTGAGCTACTCCATGCTGAACGTGTGCGACCTGAGCACGGACGGCTGCTTCACCATCGGCGCCGTCGTGGGGACGCTGGTCGCCACATCCGGCCATCCATGGCTGTCCCTGCCTGCTGCCATGCTTGCGGGCATGACCTCCGGCCTGGTGACCGCCACCCTGCAGACCCGCATGGGGGTCCAGAGCCTGCTGGCCGGCATCGTCGTCAATACGGCCGCCTACTCGGTCAACATGGCCCTCACCGGTAACCGCGCCACCATCAGCATGAACAAAACAGTGACCGTCTTCTCGATGGCCAAGGACCTCCTGAAGGACACGCCCTTCGCCGGGCTGCACGTCCTGCTGGTGTCCCTGGCCGCCGTGGTGCTGGTCATCCTGTTTTTGTGCGTCTTCCTGCGGACCAAGCTCGGGCTCGCGATCCGCGCGACGGGCAGCAACGCCGACATGGTACGCTCCTCTTCGATCAACCCGGCCTTTACCACGACCGTCGGCCTGTGCATCTCGAACGCCTTTACAGCGCTCTCGGGCTGCCTGATGGCCCAGCAGCAGAAGAACTACGAGGTCAACATGGGCTCCGGCCTCGTCACGGTCGCCCTGGCCTCCCTGCTGATCGGCGGCGTATTCTTCGGCCGGCACCGTCCCATCCCGCTCCGCGCTGTCGGCGCGGTGCTGGGCGCGTTCCTGTTCCGCTTCATCTACGGCCTGGCGCTGCGCCTGAACATGCCGGCCTTCATGCTGAAGGCCGTGTCCGCCATCATCGTCGTGCTGGCGATCTCGCTGCCCTACCTGAAGAAGCAGTCGGCACTGTACCGCCGCCGCTGGTCGGCGCGCCTGGCAAAGAGGTGACCGCGATGCTGGAACTGATCGATCTCAGCAAAACCTTCAACCCCGGCACCGTGGACGCCAAGCTGGCGCTGGACGGCCTGACGCTGAGCGTGAACAGCGGCGACTTCATCAGCATCATCGGCGCGAACGGCGCGGGCAAATCCACCCTGTTCAACGCGATCTGCGGCAGCTTCTTCCTCGACCGCGGTGAGGTCCTGCTCGACGGCCTGGACATCACCTTCATGCCCGAACACCGGCGCGCCAAGGTGATCGGCCGGCTTTTCCAGGACCCGCTGCGCGGCACCGCGCCGGACATGAGCATTGAGGAAAACCTGGCCCTCGCCGCCGGGCGGGGCGGGTGGCTGTCGCATGTGACCGCCGCCGACCGCCGCGGCTTCCGCGAGCGGCTGGCGCTCCTGGACATGGGGCTGGAAGACCGGATGAACCAGCCGGTCGGCCTGCTGTCCGGCGGCCAGCGCCAGGCGCTGACCCTGCTGATGGCCACCTACCAGACGCCCCAGCTGCTGCTGCTCGACGAGCATACCGCCGCGCTGGACCCCGGCACCGCCGAAAAAGTGCTGCAGCTGACGCAGGACATCGTACGCGAGCGCAAGCTGACCTGCCTGATGATCACCCATAACATGCAGTCCGCCCTGGACCTGGGCAACCGGACCCTGATGATGGACCGGGGCCGCATCATCTACGACGTGGCCGGCGAGGAGCGGAGCCACCTGACCATGGCCGACCTCACCCAGCGCTTCAGGGAAAACGCCGGGCGCGCGCTGAACAACGACCGGATGATGCTGGGCGTCCAGTAACGCCGGCCACCATTACCAAACCGACCTGCGCAGGCGGCGGGGAGCAGTCCCCGCCGCCGTTATTTTTTTCATCCTCCATTGACAAAACGCGGAAGCAGGAATATAATAACAGCTGTTATACTATTTAGAGGTGAACGGATTGCCCAAAAAACCCACCACGACAAGGGAGGCCATGATCGAAGGCGCGTTCCGGCTGGTCCGGGAAAAAGGGCACGAGGCCCTGACCGCGCGGAACCTGGCGAGCGCGCTCGGCTGCTCCACCCAGCCGGTCATGTACCAGTTTCCGAACCTGGAAACGCTGAAGGACCTGGCCTATCAGAAGGCGGACGCCTACCACAGCGCGTATATCCTGGCGGACGGGGACCTGCTGGGCATCGGGCTAAGGTACATCCGGTTCGCGGAGGAGGAACCGCGGCTGTTCCGGTTTCTCTTTCAGTCCGGCCGCTTTTCGGGCCTCAGCCTGGCAGACCTGATCAACGCACCGGAATCCGCCGGTCTGCTCGCTGCCGTCGGCGCGGAGGAAGGGCTGCCGGCAGAGGAAGCCGCCGCCTGTTTCGAGCCGCTGTTCGCCCTGGTCCACGGCTATGCGAGCCTGATCGCCAACAACGCAATAAAGTATGACCCCGACGCCATCGGCAGGGTGCTGGCCGCCATCGCGGGCGCCCTCGCCTCCCCACCGGAAAGGACGGAATGACCATGACAAAACTGTACAAAAAAAGCGAGATCACCTTTGCGATCCTGTGGATCGTCGCCTACGTCGTGCTGAGCAGCCTGGCAGACCAGCTTTCGGAGAGCGTCGGCGTCGTGAAATCCGTCACCGCCGCGCTGCACATTGCGATGTCCCTGGTCCTGTTCTTCTGGATCCGGAAAAACGGGCTCGGCGGCAAGTACGGCTTCTGCGCATCCAAAGTCCCCGCGAAGCGTTTCCTCTATTATCTGCCGCTGGCCCTCATCGCGTCGACGCCGCTGTGGGGCGGGATCAGCCCGCGCTGGGGCTTCCCCGGGACGCTTGCGTACTTTGTCAGCATGTGCTGCGTCGGCTTCCTGGAGGAAGTCATCTTCCGCGGGCTGCTGTTCCGGGCCATGGAGAAGGACAACCTGAAGACGGCGATCATCGTCTCCGCCCTGACCTTCGGCCTCGGCCACATCGTCAACCTGTTCAACGGCAGCGGAAAGGACCTGACAGGCAGCCTCATCCAGATCCTGTTCGCCGTGCTGGTCGGCTTCGTGCTGGTGCTGATCTTCCACCACGGCGGCTCCCTGGTTCCCTGCATCGTGTTTCATGCCGCCAACAACGCGCTGGGCGCGTTCGGGGCGGAAAGCGGCATGGATCCCCGGCTGTCGATGTTCCTCAACATCGGCCTGATCATCGTGGTGCTCGGCGGGTACCTGCTCTACCTCGTGAAAGCCTTTCCCGAAAAAGCGGAATAACAGGCGGTAACAGATAAAAACAGGGGCGTCCTCCTGAAAGAGGGCGCCCCGTTTCATTGATGTGCATCAGGGTTCGTATGCCGCGCCGGCGACCCAGCCCATGAAGCGGGGGCTGCCGTCGGCGTTTACATCATCCGACAGCAGCGCCATCACGCCGCCGCGGGCGGCCAGGGGCTGCATATTCCTCAGGTCGCCCCACAACGGATATTCCACCAGCCGGAACATGAGGGCCAGGAAATCATCGTCGCTCAGGTCCGCGAGGGCCGCGTAGGTAAAGACCGTGCCGGCCAGGGCGTTCGGCGCGACGCCGTCCACCGAGGTGATCCACACCTGCAGGACCGGCGAAGCCGCCGACCCGTCCACGGTGGACGGATGCACCAGGATGTTCTCGTTCAGGGCAATCGTCCATTCACCCTCCCCGGCGTCCTCCGCGCCCGGCTTCGTGACCAGCTGCGCCTTGAAGCTGCCGCCGTAAAAGACGGAAGCATAGTAATTGATCTTCTCTACCAGCTCCGTCCCCGTAACCGCGCAGCCTTCGATGTCCGGCAGCGTCTCCTCGTCCTCCGGCAGCCGTACGGCCTGCCGCGTCGGCAGGGCGCCGCGGACGGTCAGCGTGATCAGGTGATACCGGGCTTCCGTATCCGTCGAGCTGAAATAGGTCTGCGCCCAGGTGACAGGGCCGTAGGTTTCCTCCGGCGCCTGTCCCTTGCGGCGAAGGGCCAGGCGGCTGCGCAGGACCTCATGCGTCTGCGGGCCGGCCAGCGCTTCCGCCGCGCAGGAGGCCATCATGGCCGTATCCCCATAGGCGGCGCCCGGACCATAGCCCAGCACGCGCACCTGCGTCACCGCCGCGTCCGCTTCCGGACCGTTCGTGTACACCACCAGGCAGGGCACGACCGGCCCTTTCTCGGAGCTCCACACACGCACCCAGCGGGCGTCCGAATAAAACGGCGTGCACCAGCGCTGCATATCCTCCTCCGCGTCCATGCCGAATGCGCCGTCCGCGACCAGCGCCGCGAGCCGCGCCCGGAAGGCGTCGAAGGCAACCGGGTCGGCCGCCGTTTCCGCCGGGCCGTCCGCGGGCTTCTCCGTCAGCACCGTCATCTCCTCCGGCGTTTCGCCGGGAAATTCGATCCGGCTGAGGAAGGCGGCGCCGTCCTCCGTATCCGCCGCGTACACGTACCAGATGCCCCCGTCCGTGACATACAGCCGGCAGCGCCAGCGCTGGCCGTATTCCCCCATGTGGAGCGTCGACACCGTGGAGAAGGCCATCATGTATCCCTGCCCAAGGCGATAGAGCGAGACGTCCGACACCGCCTCCCCGCCGATCGCGGGGATCACCTTTTCCTCTGCGACGCCCAGCAGAGCGCCATACAGCGTTTCCTGATCCTCCGGCAGCGTCAGGCGCGCCGGGATGTACTGCACGGAGAGATAGGACCAGTCATCGGAAAGCGCGGTATAGGCCGCCAGGCTTTCCTGCTCCAGGATGACCGGCTCACCCGGGAAGACCGCCCGCAGCCCCTGGATGCTGCAGCTGACATCCTCCTTCGGCCCGGACGGCGCCTCCGCGACGCACAGCGCGTCGAACACGTCCGGCAGGTGGGGACAGGTCTCCATCGTCAGGCAGAGCGCGCGGGTGCCCCTGAGCAGGCACTTTGCGCGGTACGCGACGTCCGGCTCATCCGGATAGGTATAGTCATACTGCAGCAGCATTGTACCCGCCGCCAGCGTTTTGGCGCTCACGCGGCCCATCTGCGCGCCGTAGCTGCTCAGGATCACGGCCGAATAGCCGTACAGCGACTGGGCCATCACATCCCGTTCCTTCGCCTTCGGGTGCAGCTTGCGGTAGCTGTCCAGCCAGTCGCCAATGTCGGCCGTCCGCAGCTGGAATTCCGCGCCGTCCGCAGCGCACGTGCCGGCCAGCTGGATCGAATGCTTCCAGTGCCCTTCGTATTCCGCGTCCTCCAGCCGTTCGCAGAAGCCCGGCAGGGCGAACCGGATGCCATCCTTCTCCCCGCAATACAGCTTCATCGCCTGCGCCGCCGCGTCCTCCTCCGCCAGGCAGCCGCAGCAGGCTCCCAGGGCCCACACCAGCGCCAGCAGCCAACTGATCCGTTTTACCATCATCGTGCGCTCCTTCCCACACCGCCCGGCGCTGTCCGCCGCGGCGTTTCCTATTATTATAAGACGACAGACCGGCCCGTTTTCTTCCAAAATGCAGATTTTTTCCGCAACAGCCTCCGCCGGCAGCGCTACGGCGGCCAGCCACGCAAAAAGCCAGACTGCCGTTTACGCACAGTCTGGCTTTCGTCAGAAGGGGGATAACCCCTGTCGGGCCGGTATGCCCGGGATCAATAGAGCACGTTCAGCGTGCGCTGCCACTGGATCTCGACCATTTCGGTGGAATTTCCGTTTTTCACCAGGTCAAAATTGGTTTTGTAGTCGGGGATCTCGTCGTACAGGGTGACGACATTGTCAAAGAACGCCACCGCCCAGGAGCCGGGGCTTTCTTCATCCCACAGTTCCAGGTACAGCTCTTCGCCGATGTATTCGTGCAGGTCGATGATAAAGGTGGCCATATCCGCCCAGGAGCCGCCCACGCCCTTCTTCACGCTGGG